>JBKGZF010000093.1:0-7774 GCA_046545715.1 Nitriliruptoraceae bacterium
GCGCAACGTCTGCGCCGCGCTCAACGAGGGCCGCGTCGCCCACCTGCTCTACGACGACGCGCTCGACCTCGAGGGCTACCGCTCCGACGAGGGCACCCTCCACCCGCGGGTCGAGGGCGTGGTCGCCGAGTCCGACGTGGGGCTCCACCGTGAGCGGCTGTTCGTCGAGCGGATGCTGGAGAAGGCCGTCGCGACCTCAGCAGCGGTGACCCCGGTTGCTGACGAGACCGCGGAGCCACTGCGTGAGCACGAGGGTGTGGCCGCGCTGCTGCGCTGGTGACCGACGCACCTGCGGGATGACGGAGGCAACCTTGACCGAGTCCGGACAGCTGCGTGCACGCGCCGATCAGCTGCTCGAACTGCACGAATCCGGCGAGCTCGACGAGGCCCTCGCCGCTGCGGAGGCCCTGGAGGCGGACGCTGGCGACGGCGACATCGCTGACGAGGTGGTGCGCGAGACGCTGTTCACCGCACGCTTCGAGCGGGCGCTGCTGCTGACCGAGCAGGGCGAGCTCGACCAGGCGGCCGAGGCCTACGCTCGGGCGGCCGCCACCCCCGCGGACCCCGACGACCCCGACCAGCGCCACGAGGTCGCGATGGCGCTGCTCAACCGGGGGATCTGCCTGGAGACGATCGGTGAGCTCGAGGCGGCGCTGGCCGCCTACCAGGACCTCGTCGATCGTTACGGGGATGCCGACGACCCGGTCACGGCTGACCTGGTGGTGCGTGCGCGGACCAACCGTGCGGGCACGCTACGCAGCTTGGATCGCCCTGACGAGGCGATCGAGGAGCTCGAACGCATCGCGGCCGGCTTGGACGCTCACGAGCCGCTGGCGGTCGAGCAGCTGCTGATCGGCCGGCGCCTGCGGGCAGCGGCCGCACGGGACCTCGGACGGCTCGAGGATGCCCTCTCGGCGGTCAGCGACCTGCCGGGCGAGGACGTCATCGAGCCGGCCGTCGTGGTCCAGCGCGCCAGCGCCGACCACGACCGTGCCGAGCTGCTCGTCGAGCTGGGCCGGGACGATGAGGCACGCGAGGTCCTCGATCGGCTCGAGGCGCTGGTGGCCGGTGACCCGGACCTCGCCGACCTCGCTGACGAGGTGGCGGCGACCCGCCAACGGCTCGCGGCCAGCTGACGCTGGAGTGCGGCTCGGGCTGGCGGTCCAGCCCGAGACGAGCAGCTCAGGCGTCGGATCCGTCGGACCCGCCGTCGCCGTCGCCGTTGCCGCCGTTGCCGCCCCCGTTGTCGCCGTCGCCGCCGTCGTCGCCGTCATCCGGGTCGCCCGGCTCGGGCTCGGGGGGCTCCTCCTCGTCCTCGTCCGGATCCTCCTCGGGACCGCGTGAGACGACGATCGTCACCACCTCGCCGACGGGCAGCCGCTCGCCGGCGGCCGGATCCTGGGAGACGACGTCGCCCTCGACGACGACGTCGGAGTACTCGCGCTCGACCTCAGCGACGAGGTCGCGTTGCTCGATCAGGTCGATCGCGTCCTGCTCGGAGCGGTTGACGACCGGTGGGACCGTCGCCTCCTCGACCCCGCGGCTGACCACGAGGTCGACCGCGCTGTCGACCTCGACCTCGGTGCCAGCCTCCGGATCGCTGGAGATGACCACGCCCTCGTCGACGTCCTCGGAGTACTCGCGCTCGACCGTGCCGACCGTCAGATCGGCCTCGCGGATCGCCGCGCGCGCCTCGTCCTCGGCGAGCCCCTCCAGGGTCGGGATCTCGGTGGCCTCGGGACCGGTCGAGACGACCAGGTCGACGACGCTGCCCTCCTCGGCGTCCTCGCCGGGGCCGGGGTCCTGGGAGACGACCCGTCCGGCATCGAGGTCCTCGCTCGGCTGCTGGTCGATGTCGCCGATGGTGAAGCCGTCGCGCTCGAGCAGGTCGACCGCGACGTCCTCGGGCTGGTTGACGACGTTGGGCACCGGGACCAGCGTGACCTCGTCGTCGCCACCGGCGATCAGAGCCGCCAGGGCGAACCCGCCGCCGATCAGGGCTGCGATCGCCAGCAGGGTGAGCAGGACGTAGGTGATGGCGCGGCGGCGTCGCTGCTGTTCGTGGCTGCGCACGGTCCGTCCGGTCGGGTTGGGGGTCAGCAGGGCGGTCTCGTCGGCGGAGAGCACCGCCGGCGCGGCCACCGGCTGGCCGACCCGGGCGTTGGCGATGTCGTCGCGCATCTCGCCGGCGTGCTGGTAGCGGTTGACCGGGTTCTTGGCCAGCGCCCGCATCACGATGGCCTCGGTGGCCGGTGACAGCGACGGCACCAGCTCGCTGGGCGGGCGGGGGGACTCCTGCACGTGCTGGTAGGCGACCGTCACCGGCGAGTCGCCCTGGAACGGCTGGGCGCCCGTCAGCGCCTCGTAGAGCACGACGCCGAGCGAGTAGAGGTCGCTGCGCGCGTCGACGTCCAGACCCTGCGCCTGCTCGGGCGAGAGGTAGGCGGCGGTGCCCAGCACCGCGGCGGTACGGGTGACCGACTCGTTGTCGACGGTGCGTGCGATGCCGAAGTCGGTGACCTTCACCGCACCATCGTCGGACAGCAGGATGTTGCCGGGCTTGATGTCGCGGTGGATCAGCCCACGCTGGTGGGCGTAGGCGAGCGCGGAGCACACCTCGCCGACGACCTCCAGCGCGCGGTCCTCGGTGAGACCACCCGCCTGGATCGCCTGCTGGAGCGAGCGCCCCTCGACCAGCTCCATGACGATGAAGGGCTGGCCCTGGTCGCTGCCGGTGTCGTAGACCGCGACGAGGTTGGGATGGTTGAGCCGGGCGACGTGCCTGGCCTCGTCGTGGAAGCGGCGGACGAAGTCCTCGTCCTCGCGGAAGCGCTCGAGCAGCAGCTTGATCGCCACCTGGCGGTCGAGGGTGCGGTCGTGCGCCGCGAAGACCTCGGCCATGCCGCCACGACCGAGCCGCTCACGCAGCTCGTAGCGGTCGGCGAGGATGCGTCCTTCGCTCACGTGCTCCTCCGGGGTCGGTGTCCGCCGACGGCGGGTCGGGCCCAAAGCCGGCCGACACGACCATCGAGCCTACAGCCGTTCATCCCCCATCCCCGAGCGCCGCCTGCATCACCGCCCGGGCGACCGGCGCGGCGACCCCGCCACCGGTCGCGTCGGTGCCGAGGTCGGGCAGCACGACCGCGACGGCGACCTCGTCCCCGGCGAACCCGGCGAACCACACGGTCGAGCCGTCGGTGACCTGGGCGGTGCCGGTCTTGCCCCCCACCTCGACGCCGTCGATCGCGGCGGCCCTTCCCGTCCCGGAGCGCACCACCTCGACCATCATCTCGCGCAGCTGCCCCGCGGTCCGCGGGGAGACGGGCCGACCGTCGCCGGGCGGCGAGTCCCAGGTGCCGTCGGCGGGCCCGCGGATCACCTGGCCGTCCGGGTCGTGGACGGAGGCGACCACGTGGGGTCGCAGCAGCTGGCCGTCGTTGGCGATACTGGCGGCCACCAGCGCCATCTGCATCGGGGTCGCGCGCACGTCGCGCTGCCCGATGGCGCTCTGGGCCGTCGCGGGCTCGTCGAGCTCGTCGGGGAACACGCTGTCGGCCACGCTCAGCTCGTAGGGGATCGCCTGGTTGAAGCCGAAGCGCTCGCTCTGCTCGAGCAGCGCCTCGGCACCGAGCTCGACCCCGAGACGGGCGAACACGGTGTTGCAGGAGACGACCAGCGCTTCGCTGAGGCTGATCTCGTCGCCGTCGGTGCACACCCCGCCGCCGAAGTTGCCGATGTCAGCATCGGTCTGGGGGACGTCGTAGACGCCCTCGTCGGGGAAGGACTCGGAGGGCTCGAGGCCACCCTCGAGTGCTGCGGCGGTGACCAGCAGCTTGAACGTCGAGCCCGGCGGGTAGGTCTCGGCGATCGTGCGGTCGAGCAGCGGACGGTCCGGGTCGGACTCGTAGCGCTCCCAGGCCTCGGTGATCTCGGGGATGTCGTGGCTGGAGAGCGGGTTGGGGTCGTAGGTGGGGTTGGCGTAGGCGGCCAGCACCGCACCGCTGCTGGGATCGAGGGCCACGACCGCGCCCTGCCGCCCGTCGAGGGCGCGGCGGGCCGCCGCCTGCACCTCGGGATCGACGGTCAGCTCCACGGCGTTGCCGGGTCGATCCGTCCCGCCGATCAGCTGCGTGAGGTTCTGGGCGATCAGTTCGGTGGGGCGGCCGGTCAGGTCCTCGTTGAGCGCCCGCTCCAGGCCCGCACGCTGCAGCAGGATCGAGTGGTAGCCGGTGAGGTGGGCGTAGAGCTCACCGTCGGGGTAGGAGCGGCGGAAGCGCAGGGTGTCGTCGTCGGATTCGACGTTGCGCGCGATCGCACGCTCGCCGACCACGATCGGGCCCCGCTCGATCGCGTACTCCTGGATGATCAGGCGCCGGTTGGCCGAGTGGCTGGCCAGCTCGTCGGACTGCACCAGGGTGATGAGGTTGAGGTTGACGAACAGCGCCCCGAACAGCACCAGGACGGCGACCGACAGGCGCGAGATCTGGCGGCTCATCGGCGCGCCTTCGTCGTGGACCGTGGCACGTCGGTGCCGAGCGCGCTGCGTCGCGAGTCGTCGCTGATCCGCAGCAGCAGCGCCACCAGCAGGTAGTTGGACAGCAGCGACGAGCCCCCGTAGGAGATGAACGGCAGGGTGATGCCGGTCAGCGGCACCAGCCGGGTCACCCCGCCGATGATCACGAAGGTCTGGAAGGCCAGCAGGGTGGTCAGGCCGGTCGCCAACAGGGTGCTGAACTCGTCGGTGGCGGTCTGGGCGATCCGGTAGCCGCGCACGACCAGGATCATGAACAGCAGCAGCACGGCCGTGGCGCCGAGCAGGCCGAGCTCCTCACCGATGATCGTGAAGATCGCGTCGGTGGCCGAGAACGGCACGTCCTGGGGTCGGCCCTGGCCGAGCCCGGTGCCCGTCAGCCCACCGGTGCCGATCGCGAACAGCCCCTGGGCGACCTGGTAGCCGGCGTCGGTGACGTCCGCCCACGGGTCGAGCCAGATCTCGACGCGGGTGCGGACGTGGCCGAAGAGCTGGTAGACGATGAACGCCCCGAGGCCGAAGAACGCCGCACCGACGGCGGGATAGGCCAGCCGCCCCGTCGCGACGTAGAGCAGGGCGACGAAGGTGCCGAAGAACAGCAAGGCGGAGCCGAGGTCGCGCAGCCCGGCCATGATCACCAGCGCCAGCATCACGGCCACGAACAGCGGGGCGAGGTGGCGGGCGGCCGGCAGCAGCACCGGCCCGATGCGCTGGGTGGCCACCGACAGCAGCGCACGGTTGCGCTCCAGGTAGGCGGCGAGGAACACCACCAGCGTGAGCTTGGCGATCTCGCCCGGCTGGATGCGCATCCCGAACACGTCGATCCACAGCTGGGCGCCGTTGATGATGCCGGCGGTCAGCCCCGGCACCAGCGGCAGCAGCAGCAGCACCAGGGTGAGCAGCCCGAAGGTGTACTGCAGCCGTGCGAGCCCGCTGATCCGTCGCACGAACAGCACGGTGGCGCACAGCAGCCCGACCGCGACCATCGTCCACACCGTCTGGGCGGCCGCCAGCGAGCTACCGCTGGCCAGGTCGACGCGGCGGACGAACACCAGCCCGAGCCCGTTGAGGAGCATCGCGATCGGCAGCAGGGTCGGGTCGGCGTACGGCGCGGCGGTGCGCACCGCCAGGTGGGCCGCGACCGCGGTGATCGCGAGCACCAGGCCGGTGACGATCGCCGCGGGCGGCACCTCGGGTGACTGCGACCAGGCCAGCAGCGTGGCCGCGAAGGCGGTGATCACCACGGCTCCCGCCAGCAGTCGTGCCTCGCGGGCCCTGGCTCCGTCGTCCGACACCGTCGAGGTGGCACTCACCCGACGATCCCGTCCTCTGGGTCATCGCTGTCGGCGTCGTCGCCGTCGGGCTCGTCGCTGTCGGGGTCGTCGCCGTCCTCGGCGTCCTCGCGCAGCGGGATGCCACGGACGATGCGCCGGGCGTCGGCGAGATCGGCGGCGGGCCGGCCGGATTCCAACGACGGGCGGTACCACTCCTGGACCTCGTCGAGCTCGAGCCCCGGGCGCTCGACCACCCGGGCGAGGTCGATCGGGCCGAGCTCGGCGTCGACGCCCTGGTAGATCACGACCTCGTCGCCCTCGGTGGCCACGAAGTACTCGCGGGAGAGCACGAACTGCCCGCCGCCGTAGATGAGGCCGGCCAGCACCGCCAGAGCGACCACGATGGCGGTGGCGCGGCCGAGGATCGCGCCGACCGAGCGCTGGTCCTCGCCGTCCGTCTCGCTCAGGACGCGGCCGTCCTTGGTCAGCGAGCCGTAGCGGGACACGCCCGCGGCCCAGTCGCCGTCGCCGGGCTCGCTGCGGCTGGAGATGGGGATGGGCGCGGTGCGCTGCACCTCGCCATCGCCGTCGCCCGGGTCCTCGTAGCGCAGCAGCAGCACGGTGATGTTGTCGGGCCCGCCGGCTGCGTTGGCGAGGTCGATCAGCCCGTCGACGACCGCCTGGGCCGGCTGGTCGCTGCGCAGCCGTGCGGCGATGTCCTCGTCCTCGACCACGCCGGTCAGCCCGTCGGAGCACAGCAGCAGCTGGTCGCCGGGGCGCAGCTCGAGGGTGAAGGTGTCGACCTCGACGTCCTCGCCGACCCCGATCGCGCGGGTGATGATCGAGCGCTGGGGGTGGGTCTCGGCCTCCGCCGCGGTGATCTGGCCCTCGTCGACCAGGTGCTGGACCAGGGTGTGGTCGTCGGTGAGCTGCTGGAGCTGTCCGTCGCGCAGCAGGTAGCCGCGTGAGTCGCCGACGTGGGCGAGGTGGACGCGGCGGCCCTCGACCATGGCGGCGGTCAGCGTCGTGCCCATCCCGCGGTAGTCGGGGTTCTCCTCGGCCAGGTCCGCGACCGTGCGGTTGGCCTCGAGCACGGTCTCGCGCAGGGCCGCGCGGGCCGACTCGGAGTCCTGGAAGATGCGCCCGGCCAGCGAGTCCTCGAGCAGCTGGAGGGCGGTGGCGGAGGCGACTTCGCCGGCGAGGTGGCCGCCCATGCCGTCGGCGACGGCGAACAGCCCGTCGCGGATCAGCAGGGCGTCCTCGTTGCCCTCACGGACCTGGCCGACGTCGGTGCTGCCGGCGGCGGTGACGCTCCTCATCGCCGCACCTCGATGTGGGTCTTGCCGATGCGCAGCTGGTCGCCGACCGCCAGCGGGGTGGGGCGGGTGACCTTCGCGCCGTTGAGGAAGGTGCCGTTGGTCGAGCCGAGGTCACGCACCGACCAGCTGCCGTCGTCGGGCATGACCTGGGCGTGCTCGTCGGAGACGTAGACGTCGTCGAGGAGCAGGTCGACGTTGGCGCCGCGGCCGAGCACCAGGCCGTGCCCGGAGAGCGGGACGACCGCAGGTGAGCGGCCGGCGTTGTGGACGACCAGCTCGCGGGGGATGCGGCGCGAGCGGCGGGACGGCTCGGACGGCGCCGCCACCGCGGGCCTGGGGGTGGCCGAGCGACGGCGCTTGCGGCCGCGGCCGTAGAGCTCGGCCGAGACGCTGCGCACGGTGCGTGCGACGAACAGGTACAGCAGGGCCAGTAGTGCGAACTTCAGCAGGGTGAGCAGCTCGATCGGCACCTTAGGCCCCCACGAGCTCGACGACAGCGTCGCCCAGCTCGATGCGGTCTCCCGGGCCGATGGGGTGCTCGGCGGCCTGGCGGCCGTTGACCCGGGTGCCGTTGGTCGAGCCGAGGTCGACCACCCACCAGGCCTCCCCACGGCGCACGAACGCAGCGTGCTCGCGCGACACCGTGGCGT
>JBKGZF010000094.1:0-7733 GCA_046545715.1 Nitriliruptoraceae bacterium
GCTTCCTGCGGCGCCGCTTGCCGACCTTCTCCTGCTGGGTCGGGTCGAGAGCGTCCCGTAGCCCATCACCGACGAAGTTGATCGCCAGGGCGATGGCGACGAGGGCCAGTCCGGGCATGACCACCAGCCACCAGCGGGTCTGCATGGCGCTACGGCCGTTCTCGATCAGCAGCCCGAGCGCGGGTGTCGGCGGGTTCACGCCGAAGCCGAGGAACGCCAGGGTCGCTTCGAACAGGATCGCGATGGCCGCGACCAGCGTGGCGTTGACGATGATCGGACCGGCGGTGTTGGGCAGCAGATGGCGGACCATGATGCGCAGGTCCCCGGCGCCGGCGGCCCGGGCAGCCTCGATGTACTCCTTCTCGCGCAGGCTGAGGAACTGTCCACGCACGATGCGTGCGAGGCTCGGCCACACGATCACGCCGATGATGACCGCGACCTGCGACGGTCGGCGCGCGTTGAAGAACGCGGAGGCGGTCAGCAGCAGCGCGAGGGCGGGCAGCACCAGCACGAGGTCGGTGAAGCGCATCAGCAGGGATTCGACCATCCCCCGGTAGAACCCGGCGATCGCCCCGATCACCGTGCCGATGACCGTCTGCAGCACCGCGACGATGACGGCCACCTGTAGGGAGGTGCGCATCCCGAAGATGACGCGGCTGAAGTAGTCGCGTCCGATCTGATCGGTCCCGAAGATGTGCCACGCCTCGAAGGTCGGTGGCGAGCCAGCGTTGACGGGGTCGGGCTGATCGTAGGCGTAGGGCGCGATCTGCTCGGCGAACACCGCGGCCACGATGCACAGCAGGAGGAAGACGGCGCTGCCCATGGCCAGCTTGTGCTTGAGGAACTTGCGGCGGAACAGCTGCCACTGGGAGCGTGCTTCGACCTCCATGCCGTGGAACTCGACGGACTCGGTCGAGGAGTCCGGGGTCTGGCTCTGGGTGCTGAGCTCACTCACTGGCGGATCCGTGGGTCGAGGAGGCCGTAGACGATGTCAGCGACGAGGTTGAAGAACACGATCAGCGTGCCCACGATCAGCAGCCATGCCATGATCGGGTAGGGATCGCGGGATCCGAGATGCTCGATGAAGTAGTTGCCCATCCCGTCGAGGCCGAAGACGCGCTCGACGATGATCGATCCCGCGAACAGCGTGCCGATCGACAGCGCGGTGATCGTCACGGTGGGGATCATGGCGTTGCGCATGGCGTGCCGCACCGTGATGGTGCGCTCGGGCAGCCCCTTGGAGCGCGCGGTACGCACGTAGTCGGCGTGGATCACCTCGAGCATCGAGGCGCGCATGTAGCGGCTGTAGGTCGCGATCGAGGCCAAGGACAGCGTGAGGATCGGTAGCACCAGGTGCCACGCCCGATCGATCCAGAAGGCCAGGCCCGTCCCCGGCGACGAGGAGGAGAGGCTGGCGATCGGGAAGAACTGGATGCCGAAGGTGTTGATCCCGAGGATGACCAGTAGCTGCAGGATCAGGGCGAACCAGAAGGAGGGCATCGCCAGCCCGAAGAAGCTGATGGTGGTGGTGAAGTAGTCGAAGATCGAGTACTGCTTGCGTGCCGAGACGACGCCGAGGAAGACCGCGAGGCTGAAGGCGAAGATCTCGGCGGTGACGACCAGCTGCAAGGTGTTGCCCATGACGCGCTGGATGTCGGGCAGGATCTGACGTTGGCTGGTCAGGTAGGTACCGAACCCGTCGTTGGGGATCGCCGCCAGCCAGTTGCCGTACTGCACCCAGAAGGGCTGGTCGAGGCCCCGCGCAGCACGGATCATGTCGATCCGCTCCTGGCTGATGTTGGGCAGCTGGCGCAGGTCCGCCAAGGGATCACCGGTCAGGCTCATGACCGTGAAGATCAGGAAGGTCGCCACCAGGATCAGCGGGATGGAGATCAGCAGCCGCCGCAGTGCGTACTGGATCATCCTCGACCTCCCCGGGAGCGTCGGATCCCGAGAACTCGCATCTGCTCAGCTCCTCGCACGGGAGGGGTCCCTGCGGTCGTCCGCCGCCTGCTTCTGCTCGAGCTTCGCACCCACCGGCCGGCTCGGCCGGCTCCCTGACAGGCCGGCACCCGCTCCGTATGGGAGCGGGTGCCGGCGGAGTCTAGCGACTCGCTGTCAGCGTGATCACCGGATCATCACGGCTGTCGCTGGACGTCCGGTGAGCACGTCGATCACTCGGTGTAGGCCCACTCCTGCGAGTTCCAGAACTGGGTCTGGTTGGTCGCGTTGAGCTGCGGGCCGGTCAGGGTGTTCTCGTAGGCGAGCAGCTGTGGCTGCTGGAAGAGCGGCAGGACCGGCACGTTCTCGGCCATGATCTCCGCGGCCTCGTTCCAGAGGCGGGCGTTCTCCTCCGGGTCGATGGTCGCGTTGGCCTCGTCCATGAGCTCGGTCAGCTCCTCGTCGCAGAACACATGCCAGTTCTGCGCGCGGGGCGTGGGCTCATCTGCGTCCCAGTCGTCACAGCCGTAGATGTTCGCGTTGCCCTGCGGGTTCGGCGAACCCACCCAGGCGAACAGGGCGATGTCGTAGTCGCAGACACCGTCACAGTTCTCCGGGGTGTTGAGCCGGTCGAAGAAGGCAGCACCTTCGTCGTTGTCGATCTCGATGTCGATGCCGACCTCGGCGAGGTTGGACTGCATCAGCTGCTGGGCGAGCTCACGACGCTCGTTGCCACCCGTGGTGCCGATACGGAACGAGAGCTCGTCACCGTCACAGACGTAGGTGCCGTCCTGGTCCTCGCAGCCGTTGTCCTCCAGCAGCTGACGAGCCCCCTCCGGGTCGTACTCCCACTGGTCGTAGGTCGGCTCGTAGTTGTCGGAGTTGGCCATCCAGAACGGGTTGTTCAGGACCTCGGCCTCGGGGTCGACGGGCTGGATCAGCGTCTCGACGATCTGCTGACGGTCGATGCCCATGGCGATCGCCTGACGGACGTAGTCCTTGTCGAGTCCCGGCACGAGGGTGTTGAAGTCGATGTGCTCCCAGACGGGTCCGAGGCCGACCTCGTACTCGAGACGGTCCGAGGCGCCCTCGAGCTCCTCGACCAGCTCGATCTGCGGCTGCGGGTCGTACATGTCGAGCTCGCCGCCGACCATCTGCTGGGTCAGGGTGGTGGTGTCAGGCACGTAGCGCATCACGATCTCGTCGAGCGCGACGTCGCCGCCCCAGTAGTTCTCGTTGCGCACCAGGCGCAGCTGGGTGCCCTGCTCCCACTCGTCGAACATGAAGGGGCCACCGGAGATCTCCGGATAGCTCTCGTTGAGGACGGTGGCGAAGTCCTCGCCCTCGAGCACGTGGGCGGGGAGGATCTCGCTGAAGAGCAGCTGCCACGGACCGTACGGCTCCTCGAAGGTGAAGGTGATCGTCTTGTCACCGTCGGTCTCGTAGTCCTCGATCAGGTCGTAGCCGTTGGTCGAGGTGATCTGCTCGGCGACCTCCTCGTCGTCGGTCATGATCGTCTCGAAGGTGAAGATGTAGTCGTCGACGGTGATCGGCGTGCCGTCGGACCACTCCGCCTCGTCCTTGATGGTGTAGGTGACCGTGAACGGGTCCTCGGTGATCTCGGCCTCACCGTCGATCAGCGATGGCTCGAGCGAGAAGTCGGGCTGGATGACGTAGGAGCCCGGCCAGATGTTCGAGGCGACCTTGCTGGTGACCAGCGAGTTGCCGTCGATCAGGAAGCTGTTGAGGATCGTCGGCTCCTGCTCGTCACCGAACAGCACCGTGCCGCCCTCGACGGGACCGGCCTCCTCATCATCGCCGTCGTCCTCTTCGTCGCCGTCGTCGTCCTCTTCGTCGTCGACGTCCTCGACGTCGTCGTCGGGCTCGTCCTCACCGTCCTCGTCGTCGGCCGCGCAGGCCGCGAGGATGAGAGCGAGCGCGGTGAGCAGCAGTGGCCAGCGCCAGCGCCGGCCGATTGATGACCGCATACCTTGTACTCCTTGGGTCCTCTGCACAGGGGAACCGTCCACCGGCTGCGGGTCGTCGGCCCGTTGGAGCGAGCCCGTCCCCATCCCGGTATCACGGTGCTTCGGTCGCACCCGGTGTCGCCGTCCGGCACTGCATCCGACCGGCCACGACGCCTCCCTACTACGACCACCGTAGGAACATAGCAAGCCTGGTAGGCCCGGTTGGCGGAACCAGGGACGCCGTCCGCCCAGCGGACGGTGTCCGGTCGGTCAGCCTAGTCACCACCGGTGCGGTCGTGGGCTCTGCGACCACGGCGGTAGAGATCGGTCGGTGTCGCGGCCGGGTGGGGCCGCTCGGCGCGGAGGCGCGTCGCCGGAACCTCCGCGAGGACCGTGGCCACGGCGTCGTACTCGGCGCGGCTCTCGACCTGATCGGTCAGCATCCAGCTGCGCCGACCGTGGCCGAGCGCGAGCAGGCCGCCGCTCACGGTGCGCTCGGGCTCGGAGGTGGCCTCAGCCCGCTGACCATCCCGTGCACGTCGACGTCGTGGAACGCGCGCGACCACCGCGATGTCCTGCCACGACAGGTGGTGACGGCGTGCCCAGCAGATCCGCGTCACGCCCGTCGGCGTGACCACACAGCGACGCGGGAAGGTCAGCAGGGAGGCAGCACCGATCACGACACCGGCTACGAGCAGTCCGATGGGGATCGCTCGCGGTCCGGCCGCGGTGGTCGAGAGCAGGCCGAGCCCGATCAGCAGGGTCGGCGAGACGACGGCCGTGGCGCTACCGAGCAGCGTGCTGTGCAGCACGACGACATCCTGCTCCGCGGGCGGGGGAGCGGCGCCACTGCTGGATGAGGTCGGCATGTGCCGGGTTGCCTCGCTGTGGGTCTCTGCGCACACGATGCTACTGGGTGCGCTGGGTGGGCAGGCGCCCGGCTCACCGCACACGATGGGCCAGTGAGCCGCCGGTTCCTCCCCCGATCGTGCCGCGGAGGCTAGGCTCTCCAGCGTGCCGGCCCCTGCCCGCAGGAACGAGGACGTCGTGGTGCGTCGCAACGATCCGATCGAAGCGCTGCTCGGACCGCTCGAGCAGGACGTGATGGAGGTGGTCTGGCGGCTCGGTGACACGACCGTCCGCGAGGTCCACGACGATCTGGCGGCAACGCGCTCCATCGCTTACACCACCGTGATGACGACGATGACCCGACTGGCAGCCAAGGGGCTGCTCGCCAGGGACACCGCCGGCCTCGCCCACCGCTACCGACCGGCGGTGAGCCGCGAGCACTACGCGCGCGACACGGTCGAGGACGTCCTGTCGTGGCTGCTGGATCGCTACCCGGAGCCCGCGGCCGCCTACCTGGCGGACGTCGTCGACGACGTCGACGACGTCACGCTGGACGAGCTGAGGGCAGCCGTCACGCGCCGCCGCAGCCAGGAGCGCTGACCCGTCGTGGACCCCGGCGTCCTCGTCTCGCTGCCGCTCGAGTCGGTCGCGGTTCGAGCGGCTCTCGCCACCGTCGTCACGGTGCTCCTTGGACGTGCGCTGCTGCGTACGGGATTGCGTTCGCCCCGTGCACGGGTCGGTGCGGCGATGGCGCCTGCCGTTGCCCTGGCCCTGGTGCTGGTGCTGTCGGGCACGGGCCTGCGTCTGCCGGTCGTGATGTTCCCGGCGAGCGGCACCGACGCGCTGGCCGTACCCGTCGGTGACGGCTTCCTCGAGTTCGCCCCGATCGCGGTCCCGCTGCTGGTGGGCGGCTGGGCGCTGATCGCACTGTGGCGAGTCTCGCGACGACTGCGTGAAGCGCTGGCGTTCCGTTTCGCCGTGCGACGATCGATCGCGGCCGGTCTGCCGGACCCCGACCTGGACGCCCTCGCAGCCCGGACGGCCGCAGCGTTGGATGTCCCGACACCGACGGTGGCCAAGCTGGCCCACTGCCAGGGCGGCGCGTACGTGGTCGGTCGCCAACACCCGGTCGTCGTGCTGGACGCGAGCCTGGTCGACACGCTCGACCGTGAGGAGCTCGAGGGTGTGCTGGCCCATGAGCTCGCCCACGTACGTCGACGCGACACGCTGGTCGCGCAGTCGCTCGGGTTGCTGCGCGATCTCACGTTCTTCGTCCCCGGTGGTGGGTGGGCGATCCGTCAGCTGCACCGCGAGCGCGAGCTCGCCGCCGATCAGCGGGCGGTCGGCGCCACCGGCCGGCCAGGGGCGCTGGCCTCTGGCCTGCTGAAGGTCCTCGAGCGCGGGACCGTGAGGTGTGATGCCTGTGCGGCACTGGTCCCCTCCAGCAGCGTTGTCGAGCGCGTGCGCATGCTCGTCGGCGACCAGCGCATGCCGAGCCCCTGGCGTCGCCGGACGGAGCTCGCCGCGGTGGTCGTCGCTACCGGGCTGGCCGTCACCAGCGCCATCCTCGTACCCGCCTCGCTCGCCGGTCCCGAGCGCGAGCGGGACGCTGTCGCGCTGGTGTGGTCATCGGTCGCGCCGGCGGAGGCCAGCACGTTCTCCGACCGAGAGGCTCGGGCGTTCGAGGTCTACCGTGGCTCCGACCTCGACGTCGCCGAGACCTCGACCGCGAGGCACAGCGTCCTCGACGAGCACAGCCAGGAGGATCGACGAGCCGCGCTGCACGCCTGTGCGACCGACGGAGCGGGCTGCCCGGTGCCGGACCGATCGCCCAGCCTGGGGTTGGAACCCCGGTCGGTGACGGTCGATGACGTGGCTGCGGCGCGATGGAAGGCCACTCCGGTCGGGGATGCTGAGCCGGATGGCAGCTTCCGGATGTACTGGCTGGCTCGGGCGGTCGGCTGACCGGTCAAGGAGCCCACTGCTACCCTCCCAACCGACCGACCGAGATCACATCACTTACCGCCGGAGCGTCCCGTGCTCGTCGCTTTCCTCGTCGTCATCCACGTCCTGCTCTCGCTCATGCTCATCGGCCTGGTGCTGATGCACCGCGGGCAAGGCGGAGGTCTCTCCGACATGTTCGGTGGCGGCGCCGGTGGGGGCCTCGGCAGCTCGGCTGTCGTGGAGCGCAACCTCGACCGCCTCACGGTCGTCTCGGCGATCCTGTTCGGCGTCACCAACTCCGCGTTGGTCGTCCTGCTCTGATGTTCCTCCGGCGGAGCCGGGGCCTTGCGTTCCTCCTCACGGGGCTCGTCGGGTTCTGGCTCAGTGGGTGCAGTGCGGATCCGGCCGACGAGCAAGCCGAGCCTGAGCCCGAGCCGGAGCTGCCACGCGCCGAGGTGGTCACGCCTGACCCCGGACCACGATCGGGGGGCACGCTGCGGGTCGGGCTGGTGCTCGATCCGGTCAGCATCGATCCTCGCTTCGTCGTCGACGACGAGGGCGAGCTGATCGTCGACGCGCTGTTCGACCCGCTGGTGCATCTCGACGAGGACGGCGAGCCCGTCCCGGCGGCAGCGGAGGATCTCGAGGTCGACGACCAGGGCAGGCGGTTCACCTTCCACCTGCGCGAGGCCCGGTTCCACGACGGCTCGCCGGTCACCGCCGAGGACTTCAAGCGCACCTTCGACCGGATCGCCGATGGGACCGCGGAGCCCCGATCGTTCCTCGCATACCTGGTGGAGGACATCGTGGGCGCAGACACCGCTCTGCGGGAGGGCGGACCGCTTCCCGGTGTGACGGCCGTCGATGAGCGCACGCTGGAGATCGAGCTCGATGAGCCACAGCCCGGTTACCTGGCCACCTTGGCCGACCCGAGCCTCGTACCGACGCCGTCCGTCGCCGAAGAGGATCCCGAGGGGTACGCCCAGGAGCCGATCGGCAACGGAGCCTTCGCCATGGCCGGTCCCCGTGAGC
>JBKGZF010000095.1:0-7666 GCA_046545715.1 Nitriliruptoraceae bacterium
TCGCGATGGAAGAGGGTGTGAAGTTCGCTATCCGTGAGGGTGGCCGCACCGTCGGTGCGGGCCGGGTCACCAACATCCTCCAATGACCCCACCCCAGCCCCGCCCTCGCCGCACCCGTCGAGACCGATAGACCGACACCCCCCAGACCGATGCACCCCAAGGTGTGTCGACGCAGTCCACATGAGGGACGACGATGCCCAAGAACGACAACCGGCCCCAGGTCACGCTGGCTTGCACGCAGTGCAAGGAGCGCAACTACATCACCAGCAAGCACCGGGTGAACCAGCGTGAGCGCCTCGAGCTGCGCAAGTACTGCTCACGCTGCCGCACCCACCAGCCGCATCGCGAGACGCGCTGAGCTAGCCACCCGCCCCGGACCCAGCAGCGCTTCGGCGCCGGCCTCCGGGGCAGGGGCGTCCAGCCTGCTCAGGCGTTGCCGAGGAGGGAGTACCGCGGATGGCGCTCAACCCCGACAAGGTGGGGACCAGCTACCCCGCTTACCGCTACGAGGTCTCGCGGGAGAAGATCCGTGAGTACGCCAGGGCGCTCAGTGAGACCGATCGCCGGTACTACAGCGATGGCGACGACTGCATCGCCCCTCCCACCTTCGCTGCCTGCTTCACCGTGATCAAGGGCGGCGCTGCCGCGTTCGAGGACCCGGAGCTCGGTACCCACCCGGCCCTGGTGCATGGCTCGCAGCGCTACGAGTTCGGTGAGCGGCCGTTGCGTCCCGGTGATGTGCTGCGCTGCACCCCGCGGATCGTTGACATCTCGACGCGAGGGAGCAACGAGCTGATGGTGCTCGAGGTGGACTGCCGCCACGCGGCCAGCGATGAGCTCGCCGTTCGTTCCCAGGCGACGATCGTGTTCCTCGGTAGTGCACCGACCCAAGACGAGGAGGGAGCGCGGTGAGCGAGATCGCGACCGGCACGCAGCTGCCACAGATCGAGCAGACCTCGACGCTGGCCACCTCGGTGATGTACGCGGGTGCGTCCGGCGATCTCAACCCGCTGCACTACGACCCGGAGTTCGCCGGGCAGGTCAGCCCCACCGGCGGCATCATCGCCCACGGCATGTACTCCATGGGGTTGGCGAGTCGGTTGCTGACCGAGTGGGCGGGGGGACCAGAGCAGGTGCTCGAGATCGAGGTCCGGTTCACCCGTCCGTGGCCGTTGGGTACCACCTCGACGTTCGGTGGCACGGTCACCGACGTGGCCGAGGGCATCGCCACGGTGGAGCTGACCGGCACCAACGAGTCGGGTGAGCGCATCCTGCGCGGGAAGGGGCGCGTCCGTCTCTGAGCAGCGCGCACCATCGTCGCCGATCCGGCCGGCGGTTGTCGGCGGCCGGCGCGGGGGGCTACCCTCAGCTAGAGCTGCCTCCGCGTGAGGCAGCGTTCCCGTGTCGGGGTCGGTGGCGACAGACCGGTCGCGCGTCGGCGCCCGGCCCGTTCGGCCCACCACGGGGACGGACGGGAGTAGCTCAATCTGGCAGAGCACCGGTCTCCAAAACCGGCGGTTGGGGGTTCGAATCCCTCCTCTCGTGCGAACGCCGCCACCGGCCCCATTACCCAGGCGTCCCTGCGACGCGCCCCTTCACGAACCCCTTCACGAACCCCTTCACGAAGATGGGCAGGAAGTCCGATATGAGCCGCGAGGACAAGCGTCGCTCCGATCGCGAGCGACGTCGCACCGAGGATCAGCCCAGCGCGGCGGCCGAACCGGCCTCGGCCGGCCGGACGCCACCCGCGCAGTTCCTGCGCGAGGTTCGCTCCGAGCTGCGCAAGGTGGCCTGGCCGCACCGCAAGGAGGTCGCGAACTACACCATGGTCGTGTTGGTCGTGACCCTGGTCCTGGTGTTCGTCGTCTGGGGGATGGACTCCCTCTTCCGCGAAGCCGTCATCAGAACGCTGGGGTGAGCGACGTGTCCGAAGATCCCACCACCGAACCCGCCTCGGAGGCGTCCGTGCCCGATACCGCTGGCCCGACGACCGACGATCTCGACGATCTGCTCGGTCTGGCGGGCGCCGAGGACGAGGGGCCCGCCGAGGCGGGCCCCGACGCGCCCGCCGACCAGGGCGACGCGGTGTCAGCCGGCGATGCCGCGGGCCAGGGTGAGCAGCCCGGCCAGACCGACGACGCGGCGACCAGGCCGCGCCGCCCGCGTTCGCTGGCCGACGTGCGCGATCAGAAGGACCTCGCCCGGTTGGTGGGTGACTGGTACGTCGTGCACACCTACTCGGGCTACGAACAGCGGGTCAAGGACAACCTCGCCAACCGCGTCGAGGCCCTCGAGGCCGAGGACCGCGTGTTCGAGGTGGTCATCCCGACCGAAGAGGTCACCGAGTACAAGAAGGGCAAGAAGACCACGTCCCAGAAGAAGTTCCTGCCTGGCTACGTCCTGGTACGGGCGCTGATGGACGATGAGGTGTGGGGGATCGTGCGCAACACCCCCGCGGTCACCGGCTTCGTCGGCTCGCCCGGGACCAAGCCGGTGCCGCTGCCGTTGCGCGAGGTCGCCGCGACTTTGAAGATCCCCGCCGAGGTGGTCGAGGAGGTCGAGAGCGACGAGGCCGCTGCCGCGGTGCCGGAGAAGGCCGTCGCCGAGATCGACCTCGAGGTCGGCGAGACCGTGCGTGTCACCGGCGGTCCGTTCGCGGACTTCACGGGCACCATCGCCGAGATCAACCTCGACCAGGCGAAGCTCAAGGTGCTGGTCAGCGTGTTCGGGCGCGAGACCCCGCTCGAGCTGCCCTTCGACAACGTGGCGAAGCTGTAGGAGACGAGACCGCCCCGCACGCCTCCACGGGTGCGGGCAGGGTCATGACCGTGGGAGGCCGCGATCGCGGCCGTTCGACCACGCGAGGAGAACGACGACATGGCGAAGAAGGTCGCAGGCTTCATCAAGCTGCAGATCCCCGCCGGCCAGGCGAACCCCGCCCCGCCGGTCGGGCCGGCGCTCGGCCAGCACTCCGTGAACATCATGGAGTTCTGCAAGGCGTTCAACGACGCCACCGCGCACCTGCAGGGTGACATCGTCCCGGTGGAGATCACGGTCTATGAGGACCGTTCCTTCACCTTCGTGACCAAGACCCCGCCGGCGGCGCAGCTGCTGATGAAGGCAGCGGGCGTGGCCGGGGGCTCGGGGACCCCGCACGTGGCGAAGGTCGGCAGCGTCACGCGCGATCAGGTGCGCGAGATCGCTGAGACCAAGATGCAGGACCTCAACGCCATCGATATGGATGGCGCGATGAAGATCATCGAGGGCACGGCCCGGTCGATGGGCATCGACGTCAAGGAGTGACCGAGGCTTCCCAACCTCGGGGAGCTTGGATCGACGCTGACCGCCCGGCAGGGATCGGGTGCGTCGCAGGACCATCCGTCGTGGGAGACGGCCGTACCTCAGCCGTCGCCAGGACCACGTGAGGAGCGAGGACATGGCCAAGAAGGGCAAGAACTACCGCGCAGCGCTCGAGCGCATCGATCGCGAGCGGACCTACCCGCCACAGGAGGGCTTCGAGCTGCTCAAGGAGGTCGACCACTCGGGCTACGACGCCACGGTCGAGTGCGCGATCCGCCTGGGCATCGACCCCCGCAAGGCCGACCAGATGGTCCGCGGTGCCGTCGGTCTGCCGCACGGCATCGGCAAGACGGTGACCGTCGCTGTCGTGACCGGTGCGGACAAGGCTACCGAGGCGCGTGCGGCGGGTGCCGATCATGTCGGTGACGACGACCTGATCGAGCTGCTGACCGAGGGCGCGCTCGTCGACGAGCTCGACTCGATCATCGCGACACCGGACATGATGGGCAAGCTCGGACGGCTCGGCAAGACGCTGGGTCCGCGGGGGCTGATGCCCAACCCGAAGTCGGGGACGGTCACCGCTGACGTCGGCAAGGCCGTCGAGCAGATCAAGGCGGGGCGCGTGGAGTACCGCGCGGACCGCAACGGCAACGTCCACGCCGTGCTGGGCAAGGTGTCGTTCACCACCCAGCAGCTGGTGGAGAACTACGGGGCGCTGCTGGATGCGATCCTGCGTCAGCGGCCCTCGGCCGCGAAGGGCCGCTACGTGCGCAGCGTGGCCATCTCCACCTCGACCAGCCCGAGCGTGCCGCTGGATCCGGCGCGTCCGGGCGTGATGACCGGGGCAGCCAGCTGAGCCGAGCCCATCCGCGGTTCGACGTGCTCGCTGCCGAGCGCTATGCTCTGCCGCTGAGCCAAAGACCGCTGGACGCCCGCTAGCGCGGGCCGAAGGCCGTGGCGGCCCCGCACCGGCCGAGGGTGCATCCCTCGGCCGGGACGATCCCGCCCCACGCGTCCCGCGTAGGTGTCGACCCCGTCACGTACCGAACGTGACGGCCCGCGTCGCCCCCTGCGCATCCGCGCCAGGGGGTTTCGTCGTTCCGGGACCGCATACGCCCCGACGGCTCGCAGGCCCGGTCCGCCGGGCGAGCATCGAACGCGAGGAGGAACCGTGGCACGGCCGGAGAAGGTCGCCAAGGTCGACGAGGTCCGTCGTGAACTCGATACGGCCGCAGCGACCCTGCTGACCCACTACCGGGGCCTGTCGGTCGGTGACCTCGCCGACCTGCGCGCCCGGCTGCGAGACGCCGATGCACAGATGCGCATCGTCAAGAACACCCTCACGCGGCGCGCCGCCGATGCTGCGGGCATGGAGGGGCTCAACGACCTGATCGTCGGGCCCACGAGCCTGGTGTTCTGCTACGAGGACCCGGTCGGCCCGGCGAAGGCGCTCAAGGAGTTCCAGAAGCAGCACCCCGAGCTCGTGGTGCGTGGCGGCTACCTCGACGGTGAGGTCATCGACGAGGCGGCGGCGATGCGCCTGGCGGAGCTCGAGAGCCGCGAGGAGCTGCTAGCCCGGCTCGCCGGCCTGCTCCAGGGTGCGCTCACCCAGACCGCCCGGCTGCTCAACGCGGCGACCGAGAAGCAGGCCAAGCTCATCCAGGCCCTCATCGATGCGGGCGGGGCCGAGGGCGCAGCTTCCACCGGCAGCGCCCCGACCGCGCCGGCCGAACCCGAGCCCGACGAGGCGGCCGATGAGCCGGCATCGAGCGAGGGCGAGACCGATGCGGACGACGCCTCGAACGACGCGCCCGCCGAGGACTGACCCGCCACCGAAGCAGACGAGACCAGAACGCTAGGCGCGCAGCGCGCGTCGACCAGGAGGAGATCGACCATGGCCAGCAAGCTGAGCACCGACGAGCTCATCGATCAGTTCAAGGAACTGACGCTGATGGAGCTCTCCGAGCTCGTCAAGAAGTTCGAGGAGACCTTCGAGGTCTCGGCCGCTGCGCCGGTCGCGGTCGCTGCCGGTGGCGGTGCCGCCGGTGGGGGCGAGGCCGAGGCGGCCGAGGAGCAGACGACCTTCGACGTCGTGCTCACCGCCGCCGGCGAGAAGAAGATCCAGGTGATCAAGGAGGTGCGTGGACTGACCAACCTGGGCCTCAAGGAGGCCAAGGAGCTGGTCGAGGGCGCGCCCAAGCCGATCCTCGAGGGCGTCGACAAGGAAGCCGCCGACGCCGCGAAGGAGACCCTGGAGGGTGCTGGCGGCACCGTCGAGCTCAAGTGAGCTTGACGGCTGGCCCGCGCTCCTGGCGAACGTCCGTGAGCGCTGGTAGGTCCAGCGCGCCGCCGCCCCCGGCCGCCGGGGGCGGTTGACGCGCTATCCGCGCACTGGCTACGCTCAAGTGCCGCCGTCTGCCCCGCTGCCGTCCCGTCGCATCCGTACGTGATCGGTGTGCGCTCGTCGAACGAGGTCGTCACCATCGGCATGACCCGTGCGTTGCTCCGGTGCCCTCCGGACACGCCATGCCGCCGTGGCTCGATCATCGCTACCCGTTCGGCCGCACCACCACCGCGTCCGTGATCGCCGTCGACCCCGCATCTGTGCTCGTCGACCGCGCCCACGCGACGCGGCCGGCGGTATAGGGCATCGCGAGGCTCAGATCCAAGCCGCACCGGGATCGACGATCCTGGGTGCATCCCGACCACCACGTAGCAGGGGGAGGTCCCCGTTGGCCGGCACCGCCGTCAACCCGCCGGGTCGCACGCTGAACGAGCGCCTGAGCTTCAGCAAGATCCACGAGGCGCTCCCGATCGAGCAGCTCGACCTCGTCGCGATCCAGAACGACTCGTTCGACTGGCTCATCGACCAGGGGCTCGGGGAGGTGTTCGATGAGATCTCCCCGATCGAGGACAGCCAGGGCAAGATGGCGCTGAGCTTCCTCGAGCACCGCTTCGAGGACCCCAAGCACGGGGTCGAGGAGTGCAAGGAGAAGGACCTCACCTACGCCAAGCCCCTGTTCGTCACCGCCGAGTTCCTCAACAAGGAGGACGGGACGATCAAGTCCCAGACGGTGTTCATGGGCGACTTCCCGGTCATGACCGACCAGGGCACCTTCATCATCAACGGCACCGAGCGTGTCGTCGTCTCGCAGCTGGTGCGCTCGCCCGGGGTGTACTTCGACACCTCGGTCGACAAGACCACCGGCCGGGACGTGTTCGGCTTCAAGATCATCCCCGCCCGAGGGGCGTGGCTGGAGTTCGAGGTCGACAAGCGCGACCTCGTCGCCGTCCGCGTCGACCGCAAGCGCAAGCAGCCGATCAGCGTCTTCTACCGGGCCATGCAGGCCTTCCAGTGGAACGATGAATCGGGCAGCTACGAGCTCGCGCCACCGGAGGTGCTCAACGAGGAGGTCTCCGACGAGGAGATCCTCGGGTTCTTCGGCGGCGCCGAATCGATCGCGCTCACCCTGGAGAAGGACAACACCGGGCGCACCCCGGCGCAGGCGCTGGAGGAGATCTACCGCAAGCTGCGCCCGGGCGAGCCGCCGAACGCCGAGCAGGCGGGCCAGCTGCTGCTGGGCATGTTCCTGACCAACAAGAAGTACGACCTCGCTCGGGTCGGGCGCTACAAGATCTCCGGGCTCGAGGCCGACGAGCAGGGCCACGTCAAGCACGGCAAGCTGACCGATGAGTTCGAGGCGCTCGGCTTCGATCGTCGGGATGACCACGTCCTGACCCGCGAGGACGTGCTCGCCACCATGAGCTACCTCGTCAAGCTGCATGCGGGCGAGGACGGCTACGACACCGACGACATCGACCACTTCGGCAACCGCCGGCTGCGCTCGGTCGGTGAGCTGATCCAGAACCAGGTCCGCATCGGCCTCTCCCGCATGGAGCGGGTCGTGCGCGAGCGGATGACCACGCAGGATCTCGAGGCGATCACCCCCCAGACCCTGATCAACATCCGACCGGTCGTCTCGGCGATCCGCGAGTTCTTCGGTACCTCGCAGCTCTCGCAGTTCATGGATCAGACCAACCCGTTGGCGGGGCTGACCCACAAGCGTCGACTCTCGGCGCTCGGTCCGGGTGGGCTCTCGCGGGAGCGTGCGGGCTTCGAGGTCCGTGACGTCCACCCCTCCCACTACGGCCGGATGTGTCCGATTGAGACGCCCGAAGGGCCGAACATCGGCCTGATCGGCTCGTTGGCCAGCTACGCGCGGATCAACGAGTACGGCTTCGTCGAGACCCCCTACCGCCGGGTCGTGGACGGCAAGCTCTCCGACGAGATCGAGTACCTGACCGCCGACGAGGAAGACCGCTACGTCGTCGCTCAGGCGAACGCGCCCGTCGATGAGTCCAGCGC
>JBKGZF010000096.1:0-7654 GCA_046545715.1 Nitriliruptoraceae bacterium
CCCAGACGTGGAAGAAGAACCGCGCCAGCGCCCGCGTACGCTCGGTCGGGGTGCGCGCCTCCACCTCGGCCAGCAGCGCGTCGGTGTCCAGCGGGAAGGCCGCCGCGGCTCGGAACAGCTCGCGCTTGGGGCCGAAGTAGTGATGCACCAGGGCGGGGTCGACCCCCGCCTCAGCGGCGATGGCACGGATGCTGGCGCCGTCGTAGCCGTCACGGGCGAACCGGCGACGCGCGGCGGAGAGCACCTCGCTACGGGTGTCAGGTGCCCCGGGACGCCGCCCGACCGGCCGCGCGCCGCTGTCCGACGGCTCCGTGCTGTCCGGCCGCGAGCCGCTCATGCGCGTCGCGCCAGCGCGACGAACACCTCGTCGAACGAGGCGGGTGCGGTCGACACCTGCGCGTCGAGCCCCGCGAGCACCTCACTGACCTCAGCGGGATCGGCATCGGGCACCCGCACCTGACCACCGGCCAGCGAGACACCGACGAACCGCGCCTCGAGCCGGGCCAGGGCCTGCCCGCGGTCCGCGGCGCTGACGACCACCACCTGCTGTCCCTCGAGCAGTTGCTGCATCGTGCCGGCGACGCCGATCCGGCCGTCGCTGAGCACGATCACCCGGTCGCACTGCTCCGCCTCGCTCATGTGGTGGGTGGTCACCAGCACGCCCGTGCCCGACTCCCCGACCGTGTGGATCCGGTCCCAGAGCCGCGCGCGCTCGAGGGAGCCGACCCCGGAGGTCGGCTCGTCGAGGATCAGCAGCCGCGGATCGTGGCTGAGCGCGGCCTCGAACGCGACGCGGCGGCGGTAGCCGAGCGGCAGCGAGGCCACCGGTTGATCAGCGACGCCGGCGAGCGCAGCCGGTAGCTGCGGTGCGCGCACCCCGTAGGCCGCGGCGATCAGTGCCAGGTTCTGAGCGACGGTGAGGTCCTGCCACAGCCCGAGCGCCTGCGGGACGTAGCCGACCTGCGCGCGCCCGCGTCGCGATGGCGGAGCGCCCATCAGCAACACCTGCCCGGCCGTCGGGCGCGTCAGGCCCAGCCCGGCGCGGATCGTGGTGGTCTTGCCGGCCCCGTTGGCTCCGACCAGCCCGACGATCTCGCCGGGCCCGACCGCGAAGCTCACCCCGTCGAGGGCCGTGGTGTCGGTGAACGTTACGACCAGCTGCTCCACCTCGAAGAGCATCATGCGGGCACCTGCGGCCACGCCGAGGTGGCAGCGGCGAGCGCAGCCACGATGACGGCATCCTCGAGGTCAGGCTCCACGGGCGTGGCACCGACCGGCGGCGCCCCACCGGCCAGCCACGCGTGGCGCTCGCCGCCGCGCCGCCAGGTGACCAAGCCCGGATGGTCCGCGGTGACATCGTCCGCGGTGACGGCGATCACCCGGCCAGGCAGCGTGGTGCGGATCCGCTCGGGCGCACCCGCCGTCAGCACCCGACCGCGGTCGAGGACGAGCATGTGATCCGCGCGGGCCGCCTCGTTGACGTAGGTGGTGGAGAACACCGCCGCGGTGCCCTCGGCGACCGCGGTGGAGACCAACGACCACAGCTCGGAGCGGCTGACCGGGTCGACGCCGGTGGTCGGCTCGTCCATCACCAGCAGCTCCGGGCCGTGAAGCATCACGCAGGCGAACGCCAGCTTCTGGCGCATGCCACCCGATAGCTGGCTGGCCAGCCGGTCGCGTGCGCTGCCCAGATCGGTCGCTTCGAGCAGCTGTCGGCGCCGCTGCTCGAAGCGCCGGCCGCGTACGCCGTAGCTCGCCGCGGCGAACCGGAGGTTCTCCTCCACGGTCAGGTCCGGATACACCCCCGAGCCTGCAGCGGCGTAGCCGATGTGCTCCCGCCGCGGCACCTGCACCGTTCCGGCGGTCGCCCGCACCACGCCGACCAGTACGCGCAGCAGCGTGGTCTTGCCCGCGCCATCGCCACCGACCACCGCCGCGAGCTGGCCGGGACCGACAGCGAGGTCGACACCGTCGAGGTCGCGCCGTCCGTGCCGGCGCACCTCGATCCCCTCCAGCCGTGCGATCACCCCGCCACCTCCGCAGGGCGCCGGTCACCGTCGCGTGCTCGCCGTGGCCGAGCCGGTGCCAGGTCGCGTCGGGTGCGGGCGAGCGCGAGGCCGAACACAGCGGCACCGAGCACCGCCAGCAGCAGCATCGGCTCGGCGACCGCGGCCAGGTCGGCACCGCGCAGCATCACCGCCCGTGAGATGTCCACGAAGTAGGTCAGCGGCAGCACGTAGGCGATCCAGCGGATGCCCGGCGCCATCGCGTCCAGGGGGAAGATCAGCCCCGAGAGCAGCACCTGGGGCAGCAGCGTCATCAGCGCGAGCTGGATGGCCTGCCCGCTGTTCTGCGACACGCTGGAGACCAGCAGCCCGATCCCGAGCGTGACCAGCAGGAACAGCGCCGAGCCGAGCGCCAACAGCCACACCGAGCCGTTGAACGGCACCTCGAAGAGCGCGACCCCGACGCCGACCACCACGGCCAGGTCGAGGGCGGCGACCGCGAAGTAGGGGGCGACCTTGCCGACCAGGACGTCACGGGACCGGAACGGCATCACCGCCAGCTGCTCGAGGGTGCCGGCCGCACGCTCGCGGACCACCCCCAGGCTGGTGATCACCGTGCCGACGAACACCAGGATCATCCCCGCGATGCCCGGCACCATCACCGCCGAGGTGTCCAGCTCCTCGTTGAACAGCACCTCCACCTCGATCCGGGGATCGGCGGCAGCCAGCCCTGAGACGACCGCACGCGCGGCGAACAGCTGCGACCCGTCGACCAGCACCATCGGCGGCCCGCTGCCGGAGGCCACCACGGCCACCACGGCCTCGCCGTCGCGCAGGGTCTGGCGCGCCTCGTCCTCGCCGGCCTCGGTGCGCACCTGCTCGACATCGAGCAGCTCGGGCAGCGCATCCGCCGCCCGTTCCGCGGCGGAGCCGACCACCTCGGTGGAGACCTCGTCGACGTCGAAGCTCGCCGCGTAGCCGAAGATGACCAGCATCATCAGCGGCATGACGATCATCATCGCCAGCGTCCGGTGGTCGCGACGCATCTGGCGGAACTCCTTGACCACCATCGCCCACATGGCGTGCCTCTGCTGCGTCGGGGTCCCCGCCCGGTCCGCGAGGACGTCTCCCAAGAACTCTACACTCGTTGAATAACGTCTGCACGCGGGTCGCGGGACACCGTCTGCGAGACTGCAGCGATGCCCCGTGGCAAGACCCACCTCGAACCGCCCGGATGCCCCGCCACCGGAGGTTGCGCATGGAGGAGCCCCGCAGCGCCGAGCAGCGCATCGCCGACACGCACGCACATCTCGAGGGCGACGCCGACCTGTGGATCGCCACCGCAGGCGACGGCCGACCGTGGCTGGTGCCGCTGTCCTTCCACTGGACCGGCGAGGTGGTGCTGATGGTCACGCTGCGCGCGAGCCGCACCTACCGCAACCTGGCGGCCGGCTCAGCGGCTCGTCTGGCGCTCGGCCACACCCGCGACGTGGTGATGATCGACGCAGCGGTCGACCTGCCCGAGCAGCTAGCCGAAGATGAGGCAACGGCCGTCGCGAGCGTCTCGGGCCTCGACCCACGCACCGACGCCGACGCCGCCTACCTGCGTTGCCGGCCGCAGCGCGTGCAGGCCTGGCGCACCTCCGCGGAGATCGAGGGGCGCACGATCATGCGTGACGGAACGTGGTCCACGCTCCACGCCGGGTAGGTCGCGGACCCCGTCAGGCGACATGCCGCCTCCCAGCCGCGAGGACAGCTACCGCCCATGACCAAGCCGAGCCACACCGACCGTGAGCCGGCGCCGGTGCGTCGCAGCCACCGGCAGGCACAGCGCACCTACGACCGGCTCAGCGGTGCCTACGACCTGCTCGAGGCGCCCTTCGAGCGGCCGGTTCGGCGCACCGCCCGCCGGCTGCTCGGCGCGACCCCCGGTGAACGGATCCTCGAGATCGGCTGTGGCACCGGTGAGGACCTCGCCGCCTACGCCCGGTCGGTCGGCCGCGACGGCTGGTGCCTCGGCGTGGACCTCGCCCCGGGGATGCTCCGGCGCAGCGCGCAGCGTCTGACCCGCGACGGTCTCGCCGACCGCGTATCGCTGCTGCAGGCCGACGGGCTGCAGCTGCCCCTCGCCGAGCGCAGCTTCGACGCGGTCTACCTCAGCTTCACCCTCGAGCTGTTCGACACCCCCGAGCTCGAGCCGCTGTTGGCGCAGTGCCGCCGCGTCCTGCGAGACCCGGGTCGACTGGTGGTGGTCTCGCTCGCCCAGGTAGCCGACCCACCGGTGCTGGCGCGGCTCTACGTGGCCGCGCGACGCGCGCTGCCCGCGGTCCTGGACTGCCGGCCGATCCCCACCGCGAGGTGGTTGCATGCAGCCGGGTTCGCCATCGACGGCCACCTGCGACGGTCGGTGTGGGGGATGCCGGTCGACGTGGTCCTCGCGCGTCCACGCGACCAGCGACGGACGTGCTGACCCGGCGCGGTGATCCCGGCCCGCGCCCAGCTCAGGCCACCAGGGGCTCGGCCTCGGCCTGCCAGCGCAGCGCTTCGACGTGGGCGAGCGCCAGCTGCCGTGGGGTGAGGCCGAGCCGGCGCCCGGTGGCGACCAGCGCCTGCCAGTCGGCCTGCTCGGCGGCGATCGCGACGTCGAGCAGGTCGCGCAGCTCGCCCGCCTCGCCGCGTAGCGCGGCCCGTGCGGCGTCGTCCAACGGCAGGTCGGTCACATCGCCGCCGGCCAACAGCCCCGCGCCTCCGAGCACCGAGAACATGCCAAGCCCGAAGGCCTGCAACGAGCCGGCCCCGCCGCGCTGGCGCTGCAGCTCCTCGCAGTAGCGGGCACGCACGCTCGCGGTCGTCAACAGCTGCGCGGGTGCACTGCGCGCCACCGCCGACATCACCAGCAGCGTCACCCACCGCTGCAGCCGCCGGGTGCCGAGCAGCACGAGCCCGTGGTGGAGGGACTCCACCTCGCGCCAGCCATGGGCCCGCTCGACCAGGCGGAGGAAGCGGTCGGTCAGGGTCAGGTCGGTGCGGATCAGCTCCTCGATGCGCCCGAGGTCGACCTCGTCGAGCGCCAACTCGCGCAAGAGCTCCAGGTGGGCCGGGGGCAGGCCCACCGGCCGGGTGGCGCGCACGGCCCGCGGCTCGGTGAAGAAGAAGCCCTGGATCAGCTCGGCGCCCGCCCCCACGAACCGGTCGAAGTCCTCGGCCCGCTCGACCTTCTCGGCGACCACCGGTACACCCGCACCGGTCAGCTCACGCACGAAGGCGAGCTCGCGCGGCTGCGGGAACCGGCCGGTGTCGACCTTGACCAGGTCGACCAGGTCGATCAGCGCCAACCGTGGGTCGTCGGGCACGACGTCGTCCAGCGCGAGCCTGAACCCAGCCCGGCGGTGACGCACCAGCGCCTCGCGGACCTCGGGGGTCGGCTCGGCGTCGGCGAGCAGCTCGAGGACGACGTGCCGGGTGGGCAGGTCCAGCAGCGTGCCGGCCACCAGCAGCGACACCGGCACGTTGATGAATGCATCCTCGTCATCATCGATCACCTCGCGGCCGAGCCCGAGCAGCCCGTCGACCAGCACGGTGGCGGTCGCCCGTGCACCATCACCGCCGACGCTCAGCGGCAGGCCGTGGGGGTCGCGATAGAGCAGCTCGTAACCGACGATCGTCAAGGTGGTGTCGAGGATCGGCTGACGGGCGACGAGCACCTCGCCGAGCACCTGGTCCACGTGGCTGCCTCCTCCCCACCGTCGACGCAGCGACGGTCCCGCCTGACCTCGAAGCACGACGGCATGCCGCGATCACGCCACCGGTCGGCCGTCACAGCCCGTGGGAAAGCACCGCCCATCCAGGCCACGGCGGGCGCTCGAAACGCTACTGGGCCCGTTCGCGGCACATCAGTAGCGTCGCGGGCACCACGATCACCGAGGAGACGACCATCAGCACGTTGCCGCAGGTGCTGGCCGACGTCGACGACTGGGCTCCGCAGACGGTCGCGATCGGGGTCACCGATGCCACCACCACCCGTGCCACCCACGGCCCGACCGAGGTGGTGCTGCCGCTCGCGTCGCTGGCCAAGCCGCTGACCGCCTACGCGACGTTGCTCGCCGTCCAGCACGGCGCGCTCCACCTCGACGAGCCCATCGGCGAACGCGCGCCCGTGCCGGAGGCGACCGTCCGCCACCTGCTGGCCCACGCCGCCGGTCTGCCACCTCAACGTGACGCCGGTCCCGTGCAGTCGGTCGGTCGCCGCCGCATCTACTCCGACTGGGGCTACGAGCTGCTCGGCGAACTGGTCGCCGAGCGGGTCGGGCTGCCGTTCGCCGAGCACCTGCAGCTGGAGGTGCTCGAGCCCCTCGGCATGACCGCGACGGTGCTGGAGGGCTCCCCCGCCCACGCCGTCCGGGGCAGCGTCGACGATCTGCTGCGCTTCGCCCGTGAGCTGCTCGCGCCGCAGCTGTTGGACGCCGAGCTGCACCGTGAGGCCACCTCGCCAGCGTTCCCCGACCTCGATGGGGTCGTGCCCGGCTTCGGGCGGCAGTCGCCGTGCCCGTGGGGCCTGGGTCTGGAGATCAAGGGCAGCAAGCAGCCGCACTGGACCGGCCAGCGGCTCTCGGCGGCGACCTTCGGTCACTTCGGTGGGTCGGGCTCGTTCCTGTGGGTCGACCCGGAGCTCGGTCTGGCGGCGGCCGAGCTCGCCGACCTGGACTTCGACGACTGGGCCCGGGAGGCCTGGCCCGCCATCAACGACCGGATCGTCGCGGCGGTCGCAGCGTGAGCTGGCTGATCGCGGGCTGTGGCGACCTCGGCACCGAGGTCGGCCTGCGCGCCGCGGCCGCTGGCCACCGGGTCCACGGGCTGCGCCGCTCGGCGCATGTGCTGCCCGAGCCCATCGAGCCGCTGGCGGGCGACCTGGCCGGCGACCTGCCGGCCCTACCCGACGACGTCGAGGTGGTGGTGTTCACCGCCGCTCCGGACCGACGCGACGCACCGGCCTACCGACGCAGCTACCTCGACGGCCCACAGCGGGTGCTCGACGCGCTGGAGCGAGCGGGCGCGCCCGTCGAACGGATCCTGCTGGTCAGCTCCACGGCCGTCTACGGCGTCAACGACGGCTCGTGGGTCGACGAGACCACCCCGGCCCGGCCGGCCACGACCACCGGGCGCATCCTGCTCGGCGCCGAGCACGCGCTGTGGCTGCGCCGTCCTGACGCGATCAGCCTGCGGTTGACCGGCATCTACGGGCCGGGGCGCACCCGGCTGCTCGAGCAGGTGCGCGACGGTCGGGCGGTTCGCCCCGACCCGCCGGTCCACGCCAACCGCGTCCATCGCGATGACGCGGCGGCCGCGGTGATCCACCTGCTCGAGCACGTCGCCGAGCCGGCGCCGTGCTACCTCGGCGTCGACGACGCACCGGTCGACCGTGGCGAGGTGATCGGGTTCCTGGCCGGCGAGCTCGGCCTCCCGCTGCCACCGACCGGCCCGGACCAGCGCACCCGCGGCGGTGACAAGCGCTGCAGCAACCGCCGGCTTCGCGCCACCGGCTTCGAGCTGACCTACCCCACCTACCGCGAGGGCTACCGGGCGGTGCTGGCTGGCCAGGGGGTCCGCCATCCCTGACCGCCGGCCGCGCCACGCCGACTGGCTCGGAG
>JBKGZF010000097.1:0-7628 GCA_046545715.1 Nitriliruptoraceae bacterium
GCGCACCCAGGTGCCCGAGCCCCGCCGGCTCACCAGCCAGCCCTGTGCCTTGAGCTGGTCGTAGGCCGAGACCACGGTGGCGCGGCTGACCGACAGCGATCGGGCCAGGGAGCGCTCGGGCGGCAGGACCGTGCCGAGCGGGACCTCGCCACGGTCGACCGCGCGCTTGAGCGCGTCGGCGAGCAGCCGGTAGAGGGGGCCGTCGCCGCTGAGGGCCGGCGCCAGGAGCTCCGCCAGGTGCGGTCCACTCTCACGTATTGGCTGGTCCAATAGCAGTCCAAAGTGGAGGGGGCGGCGAGTTGGACCGGTGCAGCTGTGCTGTTACCATACCAGTCACAAGCCAACCGGAGCGGCCTCCTCCCAGGGCCGAGCCGGTGATCCGGGTGCCGGTTCCACGGGTCTCGGTGGATGCTCCCCATCCACCACCCGCACGGCCTCGAACGACAACTGAGAAGCCGCGCGTGGCGAGCCCTCCCACTCAGCCACGCGCCCGCTCGGGAACATACGGGCAGCTCGCTCTCTCTCCCGCGCGGTGGCGCTCCCACCACCGCAGCCTGGATGCTCTCCCCATCCGCTCCCCACGAGCTCCCGTCCGAGCGTACGACGTCCCCCCGGCTCTCCCACCGGGGGGACGCGTCGTTGTCAGGGGGCGTTCTCAGCGTTCTCAGGGTGGTGATGCGGTCAGGGTGATGGGCTCAGGGGCAGGCTCGGTACGCCCTCAAGGCCGTCGAGCAGCCGGACGCGCACCCCGCAGTCGCGCAGGAAGTCGCGGACCTCGTCCCAGCCGTCGTAGCGGCCACCGGAGGCGACCACCTCGGCGACCCCGGAGTTGGCCAGCAGCTTCGCGCAGCCGAAGCACGGTGCACCGGTGCAGTACAGCGTGGCGCCCTCGCGCTCCTCGGGGGAGGAGAACAGCAGCGCGTTGGCCTCGGCGTGGATCGCGATGCAGCGCTCGCAGTCGTGGCCCTGCGGCGCCGTGGAGGCGGCGCGTGGACAGCCGCCGTCCTCGCAGTGGGGGTAGCCGCTCGGTCCGCCGTTGTAGCCGGTGGCCACGATGCGACGGTTCTTGGTGATCACCGCTCCGTGCTTGCGCCGCGAGCACGTCGCCCGCGTCGCTGCGGTCCTGGCCAGCTCCAGGAAGTACTCGTCCCACGACGCGCGGCCGTCGCGCCTGGCCAGCCCCGTCCCGTCCACGTCAACCCCACCTGGCACGGCTCCACCACCGGTCCTGCCCGGACCCTATCGCGCCAGCCGGGGAGGCTGGTGCCCGCCGCCGAGCCCGTCACAGGTTGCCGCGGCGGGCCTGGGCGCGCTCGATGGCCTCGAACAGCGCCTTGAAGTTCCCGGCGCCGAACCCCCGCGCCCCCTGGCGCTGGATCAGCTCGAAGAACAGGGTCGGCCGGTCCTGCACGGGCTCGGTGAAGATCTGCAGCAGGTAGCCCTCGTCGTCGCGGTCGACGAGCACCCCGAGACGCTCGAGATCGTCCCAGGACTCCTCGACCTCACCGACGCGGGAGCGTGCGTCGAGGTAGTACTCCCGCGGGACCGGCAGGAAGCTCACACCGCGTTCGCGCAGGATCGCGACCGTGGTGACGATGTCGTGGGTCTCCAGCGCCAGATGCTGGACGCCGGGGCCCTGGTAGGCCTCGAGGTACTCATCGATCTGGGAGCGGTGGCTGGCGCGGGCCGGCTCGTTGATGGGCAGCTTGATGCGGTCGCTCTCATCGGCCAGCACCTTGGACATCAGCGCCGAGGCACCGGTGGAGATCGTCTCGGCGTCGAAGTGGTGACGCTCGTGGAAGCCCAGCACGCGCGCGTAGAAGCGCGTCCAGCGCTCCATCTCACCCTCGGCCACGTTGGCGACCGCGTGGTCGATGCGGCGCAGCCCGGCGTTCTCTTGGGGTGGAGGCGCGTCCACGGGCACGTAGCCGGGGCGGTGGATGCCGGCGTAGCCGTCGCGCTGCACCAGCGAATGGACCGTGTCGCCGTAGACGGCGACTGCGGCGACGACCAGCTCTCCGTGCTCGTCCTTGAGCACGGTGGGCTCGTGGACCGGGCTGGCTCCGCGCGCGACGACGGTCGAGTACGCGCGGTGGGCATCATCGACCCGCAGGGCCAGGTCACGGATGCCGTCACCGTGGCGGTGGTGGTGGTGGGCGATCGGGTGCTCGGGTTCGAGGGCGCCGGTGAGCACCAGGCGGATCTCACCCTGGTCGAGGACGTAGGAGCACCGGTCGGTCACGCCGGTCTCCGGTCCGGCGTAGGCGGTGAGCGAGAAGCCCAACGCCGTGCGGTAGTAGTGGGCAGCCTGGCGTGCGTTGCCGACCCACAGCTCGACCCCGTCGTAGCCGTGGATCGCCAGCTGGCTCGTGTCCGTCGAGCCGTGTTGGCCCTCGTCGGCGTGCTCGATGGTGCTCATGGTCGTCCTCCGGCGGCTCAGACCGGGGGGATGTCACCTGGCGGCAGGTCGCTGCGCCCCTCGAGGGGCGAGAGCTCGAACTCCTCGCGCCCGATGCGCAGGAACTCGACCGGGGAGTCGTTGGCGAGGTGCTGCTCGACCAGCTGCGGCACGTCCTCGACGGTGACCCCGCCGTACCACACGTCATCCGGTGCGACGTAGATGCTGGGCCCGACCATGCACGGCTCGAGGCATCCCGAGGCGACGACCTTGACATCGACCAGGCCCTGCCGCCCGGTCTCCTCGCGCAGGGCCTCGAACACCGAGCCACTGCCGCGCCGGATGCACGAGGGGCGCGGGTGCTCCTCGGGTCGCTCGTTGATGCACACGAACACCCACTTGCGCGGCATGCCGACCCTGGCCATCGTTGCCACCTTCGCTCTGCACCGGCGAGACGTCATCGTGTCGGGCATCGCGCCGGGGGCACCGCTGGCCCCGGCGGCCTCACCACCGTAGCCTCCGTGCGGTCCGAGCCGTGGAGCCCCCCTGTGAGCCAGTCGTGGTGAGCCAGTCGTGGTGAGCCAGTCGTCGCCCGCTGTGGGCGCGGTGACCCTCCCGGCCGCGCAGCACACCTTCGAGCTGCAGGCCGGCGCCCCCAAGGTGATGGGCATCGTCAACACCAACCCGGGCTCGTTCTCCGACCGCGAGCACCTGGCGACCGTCGAGCGCCAGCTGGAGACCGCGCTCGCGATGGTCGCCGCGGGAGCCGCCATCATCGACGTCGGCACGGATTCGGGGGTGACCCACGGCGAGCCGATCGAGCTCGACACCCAGATCGCACGGGCGCTACCGCTGATCGAGGAGCTCGTCGCTCGGGACGTGCCGGTCTCGGTGGACACGCCCTTCGCGGCCGTCGCCGAGGCGGCGCTGTCCGCCGGTGCGTGCCTGATCAACGACGTCTCGGGGCTCGCGGACCCGTCCATCGCCGGGATGTGTGCCCAGCGAGGGGCCGGCCTGGTGATCCTCCACACGCGCGTGGGCCACAAGCAGGACGGCTTCGCCGACTACACCGACGTGGTCGCCGATGTCTGCGAGCTGTTCGACGAGCGCATCGAGCTCGCCCGGGCGCACGGTCTGCCCCGTGACCGACTGCTGCTGGACCCCGGGCTCGGCTACGCGAAGCGGCCGGAGGACGATCTCGCCGTGCTGGGTGCCTACGACCGGCTGGCGGGCTACGGCCTCGCGCTGTTGACCGGCGCGTCGCGCAAGTACGTCACCGGGGTGATCACCGGTGCCGCGCCGCCCCAGCGGCTGCCGGAGACGCTGGCGATCGTGGAGACGGTGCGGCGGGCGCCAGGCTTCGTCCGGGTGCACGACGTCGACGAGGTGGCGCGCTACCTCGCGGTGCGTGAGACCGTCACGGGTCTGCGCGCGCTGCCGGCCTACGACCTCGACGACGTCTCGTTGCGCTGGGTGGACCCGGATGACGGCGCGGAGGGCTCCAAGGCTCACTCGTCGCCGTGACGCGGGTGGCGGTACCGCAGCAGCAGGTCTCCGTCATGCTCGAAGGCGGACAGCAGCATGAGCCGGCCCGGGGCCTCGTGCTCGCCGGCGACGATGCGTGGTGCCGGTCCGCCCACCAGCGTCGGTGCCACGGTCAGGAACACCTCGTCGACCCGGTCGGTGGCCAGCAGGGCCTGGTTGAGCCGGGGGCCACCCTCGCACAGCACACGACGCAGGCCCAGCTCGGCGAGATGATCGACGGCCTGGTCGCCGGCGACCCAGCTGTGACCGATGGTGTGGATCTCCGCGCGGTCACCGATCCGCTCGAGCGCCGCCTGGTCCGCCGTCTCGCAGGTGAGGATCAGCGGCGGCTCCTCGGCGCGTGAGAACACCGGCAGGTCCGGGGCGAGCTCGCCCGAGGCGGTCACGATCGCCAGACGCGGGACGGGACGAAGCCCCCGCGAGGCACGGTCCTCGCGTCGCGCTGCGGAGCCGGTCAAGGGGCGGTAGAGCTCCGAACGGATCGTGCCCGCGCCGACCAGCGAGACGTCGTTGGACGCGCGCAGCCGTGACAGCGCCAGCAGGTCAGCGGGGCCACCCAGCTCGGACGAGGTGCCCTCGAGCGTGGCCGCCCCATCGACGGAGGCCACCATGCACAGTGCCACCCAGGCCGTCCGGCCGTCCGGGGGATCCCGCAGGGTCAGCCCCGCGTAGAGCGTCTCGAGCTCCAGCTCGGCCGGTTCGGGCAGGAGCCGTCGGAGCATGGCGGGCTCCTCACCGGGTGCTCAGGACAGGAACTGCAGGATCCGCGCCGCCACCTCGTCCGGGGCCTCCAGCGGCGACCAGTGGCCCACTCCCGGCACCACCTCGACCCGGCTGACCGGGATCGAGGAGGTGATCTCCTCGGCCATCGCCAGGGGCGTCGAGCGGTCGTGGGCGCCGGTGACCACCAGCGTCGGCTGGCCGATGTCGTCACGGCGGATCTTGGGCGCATCGGCCATCGCCCGGCAGGACTTGGCGTAGTGCTGGGGCTCGTTGCGCAGGAACAGCTCGCGCAGCAGGCCGACCATGCCGCTGTGCACCGCGTGTGACTGGGGTGAGACCGCGCCCTCCAGCCAGGGGTCGACCAGCACCTCCATGCCCTCCTGCTCGACCATGTCGGCGCGCTCGCGGTAGGCGTCGGCCGTGGGGGGCTGGAAGTAGGAGATCGCCCCCACCAGCGCGAGCTGGTCGACGGTCTCGGGCTGGGTCTGGGCCAGGTGCTGGGCGATCAGCGTGCCGAGCGAGTGGCCGACGAGCGTGACGGCTGGCAGCTCGAGGTGGTGGATCAGCTTGACCAGGTCCTTGGTCCACCCCTCGATCGAGAACTTGCCCCGACCCTGGCTGCGGCCGTGGCCGCGCAGGTCCAGGGCGATGCAGTGGTGGTGCTGCTTCATCGCCTGCATGACGCCGTGCCACACGTTGGAGGACCCACCGAGTCCGTGGACGAAGACGACCGGGGGTCCTTCGCCGTAGCTGACGTAGTGGATCGTGTTGCCATCGATATCTGCGAACATCTCAAGGCTCCTGTCAAGCTCGGTGACGGCGGTCGCTGCCGGTCGGGCGCGCACACAGCCGTCGGGACCTGGATCGACGTCGGCGCCGGCGCTTCCAAGATCGTGTGATCGTGGCAGCCGGGCGGCAGGCGTCGACCCTGCTCGCGGAGACTAATGGGTGTCACCGGTGGTGTTCGCTGCCGGGCTGGTCCGGGCACGCACGCGGCTGCGAACCCTGCTCGGCAGGCCCGTGGGGCACGCTGCCAGACGATCGCGAGGATCCCATGCTGTTGGAGCTGGCACGTGAGGTCGACGCCGCCCCGGGGGTGGTCTGGTCGGTACTCACCGACTGGGAGCGGCAGCCGCAGTGGATGCTGGATGCGCAGCAGGTGGTGGTGCTCACCCCCGAGCGTCGTGGGGTCGGGGTCACGATCCGCTGCCCCACCAACCTGTTCGGGGTGATCGTGCAGGACGTGATGCGCGTCACCGCCTGGGAGCCCCGCCGACGGCTGGCGGTCGTCCACCTCGGCCGCATCATCACCGGCACGGCCGCCTTCGAGCTCGAGGAGCTCCCCGGGGGCCGCACCCGCGTCACCTGGTGGGAGCATGTCGACCCACCGCTGGGTGCGCTCGGCGAGTGGGGGGCGACCACCCTCGTCCGCCCGATCCTGCGCCGGGTCTTCGCACGCTCTCTCGCACGGTTCGCGACGCTCGCCGAGCAGCAGGCCGTGGTCGACACGGTCGCCGACGACGTCGGTCAGCGCTGACCCCGCCGTGCTCGGGTGTGCTGCTCAGCCAGGTCGGTTCGATCCGAACAGCGTGCTGCGCAGTCGCTGCAACGGCCCGGCCTCCTGCGGCGACCAGCTGATCGCCTGGGCATCGTCGGCCACGGCGGAGCCGGGCTGCTCCGCGCCCGGAGGTGAGCACGCCGCGAGCACGATCAGCGGGTCTGGTGTGCGGTTCTCGATGCCGTGCACGGTGTCGGCGGGGACCAGGATCGCGCCCATCGGATCGAGACCGACCTCGCCCTCGTCGGTCACCACCCAGGATCGCCCACCGATCACGGTGTAGGCGACGTCCTGTGTGGGCAGGTGCAGCACGCCGGTCGTCGTCCGGGGCTGGATGCACCACAGGTCGACGGCGAGGTGATCGCTGCGCAGCACCCGGGTGCGCGTCGCCGTGTCCTCACGGCAGTCGGCGTAGTCGCGCAGGTCGACCGGACGCACACGCGTGGCCGGCTCGGCTGCTGGCGGGGTCTGCTCGTCACTGCCCACGTGGGCTGCTCCCCTCGGGCGGTCGCTGCCAGGTCGGAGACGATCGGGCGGGTGGCCACCGTAGTGCGAGGACCCGCAGCGATCGGACGTGGGGTGGGCACCGGGTGTCTGAGTACGCTTGGACGCTCCACGGGTGATCGACCGTCCCGCGTCCCGGTACGGCCGGAGACTCACCCCACCCCGTCACCGCGAGCTGGTCTGAGGAGTCGTCCGTGCCCACCGTTGAGGCCACCACCCGCCCACTCGCCGAGAGCGACGCTGCGCTGGTCGCCGTCGGCGCCTTCACTGCCGCCTCCGGTGAGCGCGGCGACCCGCCCGAGCTCGCCACCGATGCCGCCGCGGTCGCCGAGGCGGCCGGCATCGACCTGGTCGCCGAGCTCGCCGCGGCCGGCTTCGACGCCTCAGCGGGCACGACCCTACGGGTGCCGACGCGTGGTGCGCTGCCGAGCCCGACCCTGCTGGTGGTCGGCCTCGGCGACCGTGACGAGGCCACGCTGGACACGCTGCGGGTGGCGGGCGCGGCGGCCGCCAACGCCGCCGAGCGCGTCACCGGACTGGCGGTCGGGCTCACCGACGTGCTCGAGGGCGTCTCGGTCGCCTCCGCCGTGCAGGCACTGACCGAGGGGCTGCTGCTCGGCAGCTACCGCTTCTCCGCCTACCGCACCGATGCACCGCCGTTCGAGCTGGAGGCGGCGTCCGTGCACGTTGCCGAGGCGGCCGCCGACGAGGCTCGCTCGGCCGTCGAGGTGGCAGTCGTGACCGCGCAGGCCGCGGCCCTCGCCCGTGACCTGGTCAACACCCCGCCGCAGGACAAGCGGCCGCCGCAGCTCGCCGACCGGATCGTCGCCGAGGTCGGTGACCTGCCGATCGAGGTCCGCGTGCTCGACGAGGAGGCGCTCGCCGCCGGCGGCTACGGGG
>JBKGZF010000098.1:0-7598 GCA_046545715.1 Nitriliruptoraceae bacterium
ATCCGGGGGGACGCCGCCACCGTGCTGCCGCGGCTCTCCGACGGTGGCTACGACCTCGTCGTGCTCCAGACGCTGCCGGCGGCCGCCCCGGAGCTGCTCGAGCACGCCCGCCGGCTGCTGCGCACCGGTGGGGTGCTGGTCGTACGCGGGGCGCTGCGACCGGGGGAGCACGCCGAGCGCCTCGCGCGGCTGCTGCAGGCCCTCGCCGACGACCCCGGCTTCAGCAGCGTCGTGCTCCCGCTCGACGACGGGCTCGCGCTCGCGACCCGGGAGGACGTCGCCGCGGCCGCCCCGCCGGCTGACGCGCCACAGCAGGAGTGAGCCCGGTCAGCTCGTCGCCGGTCAGAAGAACCGCACCTTCGCCGCGAACTCGACCGCGGGAGCGAGGATCACAGCGAGGTAGAACATCCCGGTCGAGGCCTGGATCGAGCGACCACCCTCCTTGGCGAGCTTGACGTTGAACGCCGAGATCAGCGCCAGCAGGGCGAGCACGCCGAGACCGAGGTAGACCGTCATCGCGCCGATCCGCAGGATGGGCGCGAACATCGTCGAGCACTGCTCGAACGGGCCGCCGGGCGCGAGTCCCTCGCAGGGCGCGGGGTTGCGCGCCGAGAGCAGCACCGAGCCCAGCCCGGCCCCGATCGCCGCCACGTTCACCCAGGCGATCCAGACCATGTAGCGGTTGGAGAGACGCCGCTCGACCAGGTACCAGTGGCCGAGGATCATCCCCACCCAGATCGCGCCGAGCAGCCCGGCGCCTAGCAGCAGCTCGACGACGCCCTGGAGGGTCCCACCCGCACCACCGAGGCCGGCACGGACCATCGCCAACGGGATGAACGAGCCGATCCCGGCGAGCGTGCCGAGGCCGCCGAGCACCCGCGCGAGCACGGGCGGCAGACGGAGCGCGAGCGCCACCACGGCGAGCGCAGAGAGGACCATCAGGGCGAGCAGGGCGAGCCGGGCCGCCTCGCCGGCCTGCCCGAGCGCCGGGTCCTCGAGGGCCGCGACCGGGTCAGCGAACGAGGCCCACGCACCCAACGCCAGCAGCGCCACCGTGGCCGCGGTCAGGATCTCGTAGCCATGGCGGACCTGGCCCCATGTGGGCGCGAGCCACACCAGTACCGAGCTGCCGACGGCAGCGGTGGCGAGGACCAGGCCCAGTACCGCAGCGGGTGAGATCACGGCGTCTCCCTCGGGTCGAGCCGGCAGGCGAGGCCCCGACGCCCGGATCGGGCGGAGGGGGGTGGTCGACACGGCACGGATCGTGGTCGTGCCCGAGCGGACACGCCTGGACGACATCCGTAGAAGTCGCCCCGCCAGTGGCGGGGCGACAGGATGCCAGCCCGGGCCACGCGGCGACCAACCGGGCGGCCCGCGGCTGCCTCGAACGGGCGCTGCCCGTCCGAGTTGGCGGTCAGGCGTCCTCGTCCGAGCCCTCGTCGCTGCCACCACCGCCGGTGACGACCACCTCACGCTCGCGCTGCTGTCGACGGCGGGGCGCCAGCAACGTCGTCAACGCAGCGAGCGGTACCCTGGGTGGATCGGACGACGTGGGCGCGGTTCGGGGCCCACTCACCCCGTCCCTCCGCTACCACGCCCCCATCTCAGGAACGAGGCACGCCATGGGCCGCTGCGATCCGGGCCTGAAGACCGTCCGCGAGCTCGACGTCACCGAGCAGCACACCGCCACCGCCTTCGGCTCCGGCGATGTCCCGGTCCTCGCCACGCCAGCGCTCCTCGCGCTCGCCGAAGGGGCGTGCGTCGACGCGATCGCCGACGACCTGCCGGAGGGCGAGACCTCGGTGGGCACCTGGGCGGAGGTCGAGCACCTCAAGGCGACGCCCATCGGACGCTCGGTGTGCGCGCACGCCACGCTGATCGGCCACCACGGTCGACGCCTGGAGTTCAAGGTCGTCGTCGAACAGGACGGCGAGCCGATCGCGCGTGTCAGCCACCGTCGGGTGCTCGTCGACCGCGCGCGCTTCCTGGCCAAGATGGGCCCGCGGTCAGCTGAGCCGGCGGAGCGCTGAACCCGGCCGCTGTCGGGCTGCTACGCGCCGTAGGCCGCGGCGGACTCGCGTCGGTAGTCACGGTCGAGCAACACGTTGACCAGCGCCGGTACGCCGGAGGCCGCCGCGCGATCGAGGGCGGGGCCGATGTCCTCGGGCCGCTCCACGCGCTCGCCGTATCCACCGAGCGCGGTGACCATGCCCTCGTAGCCGACGTCCTGGGCGAGATCCTGGGCGACCATGCCCTCCGCGCCGTAGACGCGCTCGTGGAACGCCTTCATCTCACCCCAGGCGCCGTCGTTGCCGACCACGCCGACGAACGGCAGGTCCTGGCGGACGGCGGACTCGAACTCCATCGCGTTGAACCCGAACGAGCCATCGCCGTAGACCACGAGCACCTGCCGGTCGGGATGGACGTGCCGTGCCGCCAGCGCGAACGGTGCGCCGACACCGAGGCAGCCGAAGGGGCCCGGGTCCATCCAGTGCCCCGGATGATCGACGCGGACCTGACCGGCGGTGTGGGCGACGATGTCGCCACCATCACCGATCACGATCGCCTCAGGGTCGGCCCAACGCGCCACCTCACGCGCGAACCGCAGCGGATGGACCGGGCTCGCGTCGGATCCCGCCGCCTCATCGCGGGCAGCGAGCCGACGCGCCTCCTCCTCGCGCAGCTGTGTGAGCCAAGCGCTCGGCTCGCTGCGCCCGAAGGCCGCGTCGTGATCGAGCAGGGCCCGCAGGAAGCTGGCGACATCGCTGACCACGCCGTGGTCCACGGCGCGGTTGTGCCCGATCCGGTCGGCCTGGGGATCGACCTGGACCACCACCACGTCATCGCGGTAGGCCGGTGGGCGACCGAACCCGAGCCGGAAGTCGAAGTCGACACCCAGCGCGATGACCAGGTCGGCCTGCCGCAGGGCATGCTTGCGGGTCAGCCCGAGCAGGTGCGGGTGCGTGGACGGCAGGATGCCGCGCGACATCCCGTTGACGTAGACGGGCAGCTGTGCCGTGCTGGCCAGCTGGTCGAGGGCCTGTGAGCCCTGCGCCCAGTACGTCCCGGAGCCGGAGATCACCACCGGCTGCTCGGCGTCACCGAGCAGCCGTGCGACCGTCGCGACCGTGTCGGGGTCCGGCCCCGCCGGGGCGGTGGCACGCTGGCCGAGCGACGGCACCACCTGGTCCGCCTCGACCGGGGTCATCAGCACGTCCAGCGGCAGGTCCAGGTAGGTCGGCCCCATCCGCGGTGCGAGCGCGTCACGGAACGACCAGCCAAGGACCTCGCGCAGCCGCCGGGTCTCCAGCGCGGTGTCGGCACGCTTGGTGACCGGGCGCAGCAGCTCGAGCTGGGGTGCGTCCTGCAGCGCCCCCATGCCGTCGAGGGAGAGCGGGTTGCGGCCGCCGAGCAGCACCATCGGCGAGTTCGCGTAGAAGGCGTTGGTGACCCCGGTGATCGCGTCGGTCACCCCCGGGCCCGCCGTCACCGCCGCGACGCCCGGACGCAGCGTCAGCCGCGCGTAGGCGTCGGCCGCGTGGGCGGCTGCCTGCTCGTGGCGGACGTCGATCACCGTGATGTCACGGTCCTTGCAGCCGTCGTAGATCGGGGAGATGTGCCCCCCGGTGAGGGTGAACAGCGCGTCCACCCCCTCGTCCACGAGGTGGTCGGCGATCAGCCGGCCGCCGTGAAGCTGCGCTGCCATCGAGGTCTCCCACCGCTCGGTCGCGGAGGCAGGCTAGTGCCCGTGCTGGCAAGCACCTGGCCTTAGTCAGTCCTCGGCCGTCGCGCTGGCCAGGCCGTCCTCGAGCAGCTGCCGCACCGAGGTGGCGTCGGTGCCCTCGGCGAGCGCGGCACGGACCGCTTCGCGGCAGGTCTCGAGCTCCACGCGCCCGAGCGCGTCCTTGACCTCGGGGATCGCTACGCGCGTCATCGACAGCTCATCGACGCCGAGGCCCACCATCGCCGCGGCGAAGACCGGATCGCTGGCGGCCTCACCGCACACGCCCACCCAGGCACCGTTGGCGTGACCGGCCTCGACGACCTGACCGAACAGCGCCAGCGCATCGGGCTCGAACGGGTTGGCGAGCTCGGCGACCCCACCGTGCAGCCGATCGACGGCGAAGAGGTACTGGAGCAGGTCGTTGCTCCCGATCGAGAGGAAGTCGGCGTGCTCGGCGATGCGCGCCGCACCGAGGGCGGCTGACGGCACCTCGACCATGGCCCCGACCTCGAGCTCGTCGAGGTCGATGCCCTCCTCCGCGGCCACCTCGACGAGGTGCTCGCGGGCGGCGCTCAACTCACGCGCGGTGGCCACCAACGGGAACATCACCGCGAGCTTGCCCGCGTCCTCGTCGGCGACGGCGGCGCGTGCCCGCAGCAGCGCGCGCAGCTGGTCGCGGAGCAGATCGGGCCGGGCGAGGTGCAGCCGGATGCCGCGCAGGCCGAGCGCCGGGTTGTCCTCCGGGTCGCGCTCGACGAACGGCAGCGGCTTGTCGGCGCCCACGTCCATGGTGCGGAAGACCACCCGCTGACCCGGGAAGGCGCGCAGCACCTCGACGTAGAAGCCGACCTGGACGTCGACCGACGGCGCGCTGCGACGCTCCTGGAAGAGGAACTCGGTGCGGACCAGGCCCGAGCCTTCGGCGCCCGCCTCGATCGCGGGCGGCAGGTCCTGCGGGCTGCCGATGTTGGCCGCCAGCTCGACGCGGTGGCCGTCGGCGGTCTGACCGGGTCGCTGCCGGATCGACTCGAGCTCGCTGCGACGGCGCCCCTCCTCGGCGATGCGCTCCTCGATCTCGCGGCGCACCTGCTCGTCTGGCGCGAGCACGATCTCGCCACGGCGTCCGTCGATCGCGAGCTCGACCCCGTCGCCGGCCGCGTCGACCGCCTGGAGCAGACCCTCGCAGGCCACCACCGAGGGGATGCCCAGCGAGCGGGCGAGGATCGCCGCGTGGCTGGTCGGCGAACCCGTCTCGGTCACCAGCGCCGCGATCAGCGCGCGCGGCAGGCTGGCCGTCTGCGAGGGCGAGAGCTCCCGGGCCACGATCACCGAGCGCTGCTCGGGGGCTGCGACGAGCACCTCGCGGCCCTGCAGGATCGCCACCACCCGGTCACGGACGTCGACCAGGTCATCGGCACGGGCGGCGAGGTACTCACTGGAGGAGGCCGCCAGTGCCTCACGGAAGGTGTCGAAGGCCGTGGAGACCGCCCGCTCGGCGGAGGCCCCATCGGAGATCGACTCGCGCGCCATCGAGGCGAGCTCGGGATCGGCCGCGAACTCCGCGTGGGCCTCGAAGATGTCGCCCTCCTCGCGACCAGCGGTCTCGGCCACCTGCTCGGCGAGCTCGCGCAGCTGCTGCTCGGCAGCCTTCAGGGCCTGCTCGAGACGGGCCACCTCGGCATCGGCGCTGCCGCGGCGGGTGGCCGGCAGCGGGGTCGCGCCGGCGGCATCGGCCCGCAGGACGAAGGCCGGGGCGAGCGCGGCCCCGGGGGCTGCGGCGGTGCCGGACAGCGTCGTACTCACCCCGTCCCCTCCCCCAGGCCGGACTCGATCAGCTCCACGAGCTGGTCCAGCGCGGCGTCGGCGTCCTCGCCGTCGGTGCGCACGACGACCTCATCACCCTGATGGAGATCCAGGGTCAGCACCGAGAGCACCGACTCGGCCTTGACCTCGCGGCCGTCCTTGGACAGCGTGACCGTCGCAGGCAGCCCCGCAGCGGTCGTCGCGAACACCTTGGCGGGTCGGGCGTGCAGGCCGCTGGGGTTGGGCAGGATCACAGCGCGCTCGGGCATCGCGGCTCCTCCTCGGACCGGGACGGTGACGCCACCGGTGACGTCCGTCCCCGCTGACGATACGACACAACGACCTCGGGGGCGACGCCGGGCCTCCTCGGCGTGACGGTGGCCCGGCGTTGCCCGAGGCGGCTCACACCGAGGCGGTGGCGGCCTCGCGCTCCTCGCTCCTGCCGACCGACTTCAGCGCGATCACCACCGCCGCGGTGACGGCCATGCCGATCGCGATCGCCAGCAGGTAGAGCAGCGGGCTGCCGATCACGCCGATCACCCAGATCCCGCCGTGGGGAGCCTGCAGCGTCGCACCGAAGCTCAGCGACAGGGCACCGGTGACCGCCGAGCCCACCATCAGCGAGGGGATCACCCGGATCGGGTCGGCGGCGGCGAAGGGGATCGCGCCCTCGGTGATGAACGACACGCCCATCACCCAGGCCGCCTGCCCGGCACGGCGCTCGGGCTCGGTGAACAGCCGGCGTCGCAGCACGGTGGCCAGCGCAAGGCCGAGCGGCGGGGTCATGCCGGCAGCCATCACCGCGGCCATGATCTCGAAGTTGCCGGCGTCCAGCGAGAGTAGGCCGAAGGCGTAGGCGACCTTGTTGACGGGCCCGCCCATGTCGAAGGCCATCATCGCCCCGATGAGCAGGCCGAGCACGATCTGGTTCGCGCCGCTGAGCCCCGTCAACCAGGACTCGAGCGCCTGGTTGACCGAGGCGACCGGCTCACCGATCACCAGCACCATCAACAGCCCGATGGCCAGGGTGCCGAACAGTGGGTAGATCAGCACCGGCATCATCCGCTTCATCGTGCCCTTGGCGGGGATGCGCTTCATGGCGTTGACGATCGCGCCCGCGAGCAGACCGGCGATCAGTCCGCCGATGAACCCGGCGCCGACCTCGTTGGCCAGCAGCCCGCCGACCAGCCCCGGGGCGATGCCCGGACGGTCAGCCATCGCGTAGGCGATGAACCCGGCCAGGATCGGCACCATCATGCTGAACGCGATCCCACCGATCATCAGCAGCACGGCCCCGATCCAGGCCATAAGGCCGACATCGAGGTCGCCCGGCAGCGCCAGTCCCTCCTCCGCGGTGAACACCGTGATCTCGGTGACCTCGACCGCGTCGGTGATCGCGAACGCGGCCGCGGTGAGGATCCCGCCCGCCACCACGAACGGGATCATGTAGCTCACGCCGGTCATCAGCCAGCGACGGACCTCCTCGGCGCGCCCACTGCCCTCACCGGTGACCGAGGCCAGCACGTCATGGTCCTCGGCGTCTTCGGCTGGGGCCTCAGCGCCGGCAGCGGCCTGGACACCGGCCTCCGACGCGCCGCGCTCCGCCGCGGCGACGGCGCGCTCGATCACGGCCGGGGCACGGTCGATCGCCTCGCGGCTGCGCACCTCGACCTTCGGCAGGTGGGCGAACCGCTCGATGTCGCGCACCGTGGCGTCGACGGCGAAGATCACCGCCTCGGCCGCGCGGATCGTCTCGGCGTTCAGCGGCGGGGCGCCACTGGCGCCCTGGATCTCCACCTCGAGCTCATGGCCAAGCTCCCGGGCGGCCATCTCGAGGGCCTCGGCGGCCATCTCGCTGTGGGCGATCCCGGTCGGGCAACTGGTGACAGCGACGAGCCTCATAGCTCGACCTCCCTCTGGATGATGTCGACGACCGCGGCGGGGCTGTCCGCCTCGCGCAGCGCGGTCCGGAACGATTCGTGGATCAGGCGTCGCGCGATCCTCGAGAGCACGCGCACGTGGAGGTCGTCCTCGCCCTCGGCGGCGGCGATCAGGAAGATCAGGTCGGCGG
>JBKGZF010000099.1:0-7595 GCA_046545715.1 Nitriliruptoraceae bacterium
GTCCTCGCGCTGGTGGTGATCGGCTGGCTGCAACCGGCCCGCTACCGACGGTGGCGCTGGCAGCTCACCGACCGTGCGCTGGAGCTGCGCCACGGCGTGGTCGTCCACCAGCAGGAGACGGTGCCCTACTTCCGCATCCAGCAGATCGACATCGTGCAGGGGCCGCTGGACCGAGTGCTCGACCTCGCCAGCCTGCAGGTGACCACGGCCTCGGCGTCCGGCTCGGCCACGCTGCCCGGGCTCGTCGCCGACGAGGCTCCACAGGTGCGCAGCGAGCTGCTCGCCCGCGCGACCCACGCGGTCGCCGACCACCCGGGGGACCTGCGGGATGCCGTCTGAACCACCACCGCCACCCGGCAGCACACCGCCGCCGCCTCCCCCACCAGCGGCGTCGCGGTCGGCCACGCCGGGCCCACCGGTGAGCACGCAGCGCCTCGGCAGCGACGTGCCGGAGGTGGTCGGCCGCTTCGCCGAGCCGCGCCGTCTCCATCCCGCGTCGGTCCTGTTCGGCATCCCGATCGCGCAGCTGATCCAGGTCCTGATCGTGCCGCTGTTCGCTGGGTTCGCCGCCGGCGGGCTGTTCAGCCTCGTCTTCCTCGCGATCGCCGGGGTGGTCGGACTGGTGGTTCGCATCCTGGACTGGCACTTCCGTCGGTTCTCCTTCGACGGTGAGGTGCTGCGGGTCGACCACGGGGTGCTGAGCCGCAACCGGCGCAGCCTGGACGTCGCCCGCATCCAACAGGTCGAGATCCAGCGCACCGCGCTCGCACGGCTGTTCGGGCTGGCGGCGATCCGGGTCGAGACGGCCGGCAGCGCGAGCGAACCGGAGGTCGACCTGCGGGTGATCCCCGAGGAGGACGCGATCGCGCTGCGCTCAGCGGTGCGGACGATCCAGGCGCGGATGGCCGAGACCGGTGAGGGTCAGGCCGACGCCGCCGAGGGGCCGCCGTCCCACCACGTGCTGAGCGTGCCGATGAAGCACGTGGTGATCAGCTCGGTCACCGGTGCCCGGCTGCTGGTCCTGCCCGCGGTGATCGGTGGTCTCTTCCAGTTCGTCGGTCAGCAGATCGGCAACCTCATGGATCGGGTCATGGACGTGCTGATCGAGCGCGGCCTGATGACCGGTCAGGTGGAGGTCAGCGGCCCCGACTGGAACCTCGTCGCCCTCGGTACGGCCGCCGTGGTCGTGCTGAGCATCGTGGCGGCGATCCTCGTGGGCATCTTCGTCGACGGCCGCTTCCGTATCGAGCGCTACGACGAGGACCTGCACATCACGCGCGGGCTGGTCTCCAACCGCGAATCGGTGGTGCCGCTGCGTCGTGTCCAGCTCGTCGAGATCAACCGCAACTGGCTGCGGCGCCTGCTCGGCTACGCGACCGTGCGCATCCGCTCTGCCGGGGGCTCGGCTGGGGGCGACGGTCGGGTCACCGTGCCACTGCTGGCCGAGGCTGAGGTCGACCGGCTGCTCGGCGAGATCCTCCCCAACGTGCCTGGGGTGCCCGCGTTGCGTTCCCACCCCCCGGTCGCGCTGCGCCGCGCGCTGTTCCGTTGGCTGCGTCCCGCCCTGCTGGCGGTAGCGGTGGTCTGGCTCGCACCCCTGGTCGTTGACGCGCTCGACGTCACGCTCGTACAGCGGCTGCGCTACCTGGTGCTGGTGTTGATCCCCGTCAACGCTGTGCTCGCGGTGGTGGAGTACCGCCAGCTCGCCCACGGGCTGACCGAACTGATCGTCGCCTCCCGGCGCGGCGCGCTATCGATCACCACCAGCGTGGCGCCGGTGGTCAAGGTCCAGGCCGTGACCACGCGGCGCAGCCCGTTCCAGCGCCATCTGGACCTGAGCACCCTCCAGGCCCACGTGGCGGGGCCGAGCGCGGTCGTCGAGGTGCTCGACGCCGGCCAGCGGGACACGGCCGAGCTGCACCGCTCGCTGAGCGCTCATGCGGCCTCACCGGTCCCGGTCGTGCCCCACGAGGGCCCCGACCGGGCACCGACGACACAGGCCGCCGCCGGGAGCTCGGTTCCGTCCGAGAGCTGAGGGCACACGGCTCGGGCCACGGCCCATGCGCCGGGCGCTGCACGCTCAGGACGCGGCGAGCCCTGCCCCACGTAGCGCGACCCTGAAGTCGTGCGGGCTGCTGGCCACCCCGAGCGCGTCACGCAGTGACACCTCACCCTCGCTGTAGAGCTGCAGCAGGTGCTGATCGAAGGTCTGCATGCCGTAGTAGCCGCCGCCGGCGATCGCGTCGTCGATCTGGGGCAGCTGGTCGGGGTCCATCAGGAACTCGTAGATGCGGGTGGTCATCACCAGCACCTCGACGACGGCGGCCCGCCCGTCCCCGGTCGCACGCGGCACCAAGCGTTGACAGACGATGCCCTTGAGGGAGTTGGCGAGCGAGAGCCGTGCCTGGTTCTGCTGCTCCTTGGGGTACATGTCGACGATGCGGTTGAGCGTCTCGCGCGCATCGGTGGTGTGCAGCGTGGAGATCACCAGGTGGCCGGTCTCGGCGGCTTGGAGCGCAGCCGTCACCGTCTCGAGGTCACGCATCTCACCGATGAAGATCACGTCGGGGTCCTGGCGGGAGACGGCCGTCAGTCCCGACGAGAAATCGTCGGTGTCGACGCCCACCTCGCGCTGGTCGATGATCGCGTGGTCGTCACGGTGCATGACCTCGATGGGGTCCTCCAGGGTGACCACGTGACAGCGCCGGGTGGCGTTGATGTGGCTGATCATCGCCGCGGTGGTGGTGGTCTTGCCCGAGCCGGTCGGCCCGGTCACCAGCACCAGGCCGCGCTGCTCCTCGGCGAGCTTGCGCACGGCCGGAGGCAGCCCCAGGGACTCGAAGTCGGCGCTGCCCGGTAGGACGCGACGACACACGATGCCGATCGAGCCGCGCTGCCGGAAGGCGTTGACACGGAACCGTCCGAGGCCAGGGACCGAGTGGGCGAAGTCGACCTCGCGGTGCTCGTCGAAGATCGTGGCGAGCCGCTCATCGAGCATCTCCGCGGCCATCTCGGCGGTGTCGTTGTCCGACAGGGGTGGCAGCGTGCTGATCGGTTTGAGGTCGCCGTCGATGCGCACGTAGGCGGGCCCGCCGGCCTTGAGATGGAGGTCCGAGCCACCGGATTCCACCAGGTGCTGCAGGTAGTCCTCGACACGTGGCACGGTTGCGACCTCGGATGCTCGCCTACAGGGTCGGTCAGGGCTCACCAGGGCGGTGCCCACCAGGCGGTGGGAGCCGTCCGGCGGGGGCTCGCCAAGAGCATCGACCCGCGAGCGGCCGGGCTTGAGCTTGGGCCAGGGGCACCGTCGAGCCCGCCCCACCGCCGGGTTCCGACCGCCCGCCGGGCTCACACCTCCAGCGACACCGTCCAGGGCCCGTCGTTGACCAGGTGCACCCGCATTGCGGTGCCGAAGCGTCCGGTGACCACCCCTGCCCCCAGCGCGACCAGCCGCTCGACCAGCTGGTCGACGAGCGGCTCGGCGACCTCGGGTCGGGCCGCGTCGACGTAGGAGGGCCGGCGCCCCTTGCGGGTGTCGGCGTAGAGGGTGAACTGGCTGACCACCAGCAGCTCAGCGTCGAGGTCCTGCGCGCTGAGGTTGGCGACGCCGTCCGCGTCCTCGAACACGCGCAGCCGCCAGGTCCGCTCCGCCAGCCGCTCCGCCCGAGCCGGGTCGTCGTCGTGGGTCACGCCGACCAGGACCACCAGGCCACGACCGATCCGGCCGACCTCCTCGAAGGGCCCGGACCGGTCGGGTGCCGAGCTGACCGACGCCTCGCTCACCCGTTGGATCAACGCGCGCATCCTGCTCCCAACGACCTGGTGTGACAGCCAGGATGCGAGGACCGCGTCGAGGTACCGGCGCGCTCCCGCCCCTGCGTGGTGCCAGCAGGCTAGACCCGGCCGACCCCCGGGCCATACCCCGCGTCCCGTTCGTCGCAGCCACCTGCTCGCTACCCTCGGCCCATGGCCAGGTACCCCACGCGAAGCGCCACCTCAGCCGGCGGGGTGGTCTGCGACGACCGTCGCGATGGTCGTCGGTGGGTGCTGCTCATCGCCCGTCGCAACGCAGCGGGCAAGCCCCAGTGGACCCTGCCCAAGGGTGGTATCGAGCCGGGCGAGTCCGACGAACAGGCCGCGCTGCGTGAGGTCCGTGAGGAGACCGGCTACGGCGCGGTGATCGACCACCAGCTCGGGACGATCGACTACTGGTTCGTGTGGCGGCCCGACCGCGTGCGCTACCACAAGTTCGTCCACTACTACTTCATGTGGTGGGACGGGCAGGAAGCGACCGAGCGCGACGACGAGGCCGAGCACGTCGAATGGGTCCCCGCCGAGGTGGCACTGGTACGGCTGGCTCACCGCAACGAGCGCAAGCTGGTGGAGCGGGCGCGCGACGCACGGCCCGAGCTCGGGCAGCCGGGTCGCGCCCTCGACGCCCACCTCGACCGGTGATATCCCGCCCCCGCCGGGCCCACCGGCCCGAGCGGCTACGCCGTGCCCGCTTGTTGCCGACCCTGCTGCTGGCAGGGGTTCTCGTGGTCGTTGCGTCCACCTCGGCCTCGGCGCAGCAGGATCGCGACGAGGACCGCGATGTACGTCTCACCGTGACCGCGTTCAACGGCGTGCTCGGGCCGGGCTCGGTCCGTATGTCGCCCGACGCTCCCGAGCAGCAGCCCGAGGGCGCCGACAGCTTCGATACCCGGCTGCTGGTCGAGAACCTCACCGACGACGAGCTCGACAGCCTCACGGCGATCGTCGAGATCTACCCCCCCGTCTCCTCCCGGGCTGAACTCCGCCAGGCGTTCAACGGGCAGTTCCGCGACGATCCCGTCCACGTCCGCGGCTACGACCTCGCGGTCGACGCTCCGTTGCAGCCCGGTGAGCTGACCGGCGTGGAGACCCACAGCGACGCCGAGGAGATCCCCTGGGCGGACGATCCGGGCGGGGTGCATCCCGTGCGCCTGGCCATCACCCGGGGGGTCGAGGTGCTCGACGAGGCCCTCACCGCGGTGGTGTGGCTGCAGGAGCTTCCCTCCGAGCCGCTGGCAACGACCCTGGTCTGGCCGTTCGATGGCCCTCCCTGGCGAACGACCCGCGGTGCCTACGCCCAGGACGCCGACCACGAGCTCGACCCCGGCGGCAGGCTCGACGTGCTGCTGACCACCCTCGAGGACGCGCGCTCCGAGCCGGTCGTCCTGGCCCCCGCCGCCCACCTGCTCGAGGACCTCAGCGACCGCGCCGACGGCTTCACCGCGCTCGAACGGGCCCCCAACAGCGAGCTGGTCTCGCGTCGGGTCCCCGTCGACGCCTCCGAGCCGTCACTGGCCACCGAGACCCTGACACGATTGCGCGAGCTGGCGTCGACGCTGTCGGCGCCCCCGGTCACCAGCGCCTACGCGGATGCCGACCTCAACTCGCTCGTCGACGGCAACGCGCAGCTGCGCGAGCTCGCCGCGGTGGCGACCTCCGATGGCCGGCGGCGGGTCCAGTTGCAGCTCGGGGTCGACGTGGACCCCTCCACCCACCTGATACGCGATCCGGTCGACGAGCGCATCCTCGACCTGCTCCCCGGCGACCAGGTCCTGCTCTCCTCCCGCGCCGTCGAGGTGGACGCTGCCGATGACGAGGCCGGGGGCGCGGTCAACCGGCTGCGAGCACCCTCAGGACGGCTGCTGAACGCGCTCGTCGCCGATGCCGACCTCGAGTCCTCGCTGGCTCAGACGGATCACCCGGCCGGTCCGATCATCGGTGCACAACGCCCCATCGCGGAGTCGGCCGCTGCCTACCTGACAGGGCGGGACCGGGCCCTGGTCGCGCTGCCACCGGCGAACTGGGACCCGTCGCCTGAGGTCGCCAGACGGCTGCTCGACGCGTTCGACTCGGCGTCCTGGCTCGAGCTGACCCCACCCTCCGAGGTCCTCTCTCGCGTCCCAGCGACACCTGGCTCGGCGCTCGAGCTGCGCACGCCACAGCTCGACGGACTGACCGACCGGCTGGCCGACCGCATCGCCCGTGTCGACCGCGAGCTCGATGCCGCCGCCTCCGCGCTACCGGCCGACAGCGCGCAGGTCGGCGGGCGCAACGTCGACGAGCTCGAGCTGTCGGTGCTGCGAGCGACCTCGATGTGGTACCGGGGCTCCGAGCGCAGCGAGGCGGAAGCCCTGCTGCGCGACGTGGAGCGCGCGGTCGATGCCACCTTCGGCGAGATCGAGGTCATCGGTGGCGACATCACCCTGACCTCCGACACCGGCCAGATCCCGGTCACCCTGCAGCGTGAGCGCGGCGGCCCGATCACCGTCGACGTGGAGCTCGACTCGCCGGGGACGCTGCGGTGGCCGGAGGGACGCCGAGCCGAGGGGATCGTGCTCGGACCGGATGAGAGCCAGACGGTCACCTTCACCACCGAGGCACGCTCCACCGGCACCTTCCCGGTCACCGTCCGGGTCAGCGACCCCGCCGGACAGCGTGAGCTGGCCGTCTCCACGATCGCGGTGCGCTCGACGGCGCTGTCCGGACCGGCGCTCTACACCATCGCCGCGATCGTGCTCGTGCTGCTGGTCATCGGGCTGCTGCGGCGTGGGCCGCGGCGACGCAACCGAGCCCCCCGCCCGGCCGGCCCGGGCTCGCGACCTCCCCTCGAGGTGGTGGACTCCCGCCACCATCCACCCCGGGGCGACCCGGACGACCAGCCACCGTCGGGATGACCGACGCTCGCACGTAACCGCGCGGACGCGTACCGTTGCGGGTGGTTCGCGGGCGGTCGCGGACCGCTCGGCTGCGCGCTCGGCGTACACCGGGCTGTACACCGAACCGTAGGCTCGGGGGTGGCCATGCCGCAGCTAGCTCCGGTGAAGCGTCGCAGCACCACCACCACGGCGCTGGTCCCGCGAGGAGAATGGTGAAACCACGGCCGAGTGGGCGGGTCGGCTCACGTCAGCCATCACCCCACGTCGATGGGGACGATCCAACGGTGACCGGGGAGCCCTCCTTCGATCAGACGGCACCGCCCGGCGACGACGTCGACGAGGGCTCGCCGCCCGCCACCGGGCCGGCCGGCGACGACGCCACGCCCCACCGCCCGTGGCCTGACCGCTCCCACCTCGGCGGCCGGTACGCGCTCCAGGAGCCGATCGCCTCCGGGGGTGCGGCCATCGTGTGGCGCGCGTTCGACGAGAACCTCTCCCGGACCGTCGCGATCAAGCTGCTCCACCCCCACCATGCCACCGATCCGACCGTCGTCGAGCGCTTCGAGCGCGAGTCACGCGCCTCGGCGCAGCTCAACCACCCCAACGCGGTGCGGATCTACGACACGGGGCGTGAGGGCGACCTGGTCTACCTGGTCATGGAGCACATCGACGGCCCGAGCTTGCGCGAGGTGATGCGCCACCGCGGCGAGCTCGACCCGATGATCGTGGCGGCTCTCGGCGAGCAGGTCGCGGCAGCCCTCGGCGAGGCCCACGATCACGGCCTCGTCCACCGGGACGTCAAGCCCGCCAACATCCTCATCAGCTCCGACGGCACCGTGAAGGTGACCGACTTCGGCATCGCCAAGGCGCTGACCAGCGGCGACGCGACGCTCACCACCCCGGGGA
>JBKGZF010000100.1:0-7592 GCA_046545715.1 Nitriliruptoraceae bacterium
CTCCGTGCAGCTGGGCCGCGCTCTACGCTCCGAGCCGCCGGACCCTACCTGCGTCCAGCCCAGCGCTCACCACCCCGGCCACATCGGCCGATGCCTGGAGCACGCGTCCGCACTACGCCCTGCCCTTACCAACTGCCTCTCCCGGCTGCCCCACTCCCCCGACCGATCCACCTGTCTCACCCACCAGGCATGCTCGCCGCTGACGAGGAGGACGGCATGAGCATCAACAAGAGCCGCGGGCTGCTCTACCAGCTCGCGCGCATCCTCGGCGACGTGAACGCCGTGAAGAGGGGCCGGGTCGGCAAACGGATCGGCCGTCGCGTCGCCGGCCGGGCTACCGGCCGGGGCCTGGGCAAGCTGTTTCGCTAGCTGGCCGGTGGGCTGCGACCGGCTCAGCCCGGTCCCGGGGACTCCAGGGGATCGCCGGGGATGGCCCGACCGGCGCGCAGCAGCGCGGCGGCCTCCTCGGGATCCATGCCGGCCGGCAGCCGTGAGCGCACGACCCGTGCCGGCACGCCCACCGCGATCGCGAACGGCGGGACGTCGTGGTTGACCAGCGTGTGGCTGCCGATGACGGCGCCGCGACCGACGTCGACGCCACGCAGCACGCTCGCCTTCTCCCCTACCCACACGTCCGCACCGATCCGGGTGGGTGCCTGCACGATGCCCTGATCCTTGATCGGCCGGTCGAGGCGATCGCTGCGGTGGTCGAAGTCGCACACGTAGATCCAGTCGGCCAGGATCGATGCGTCGCCGATCTCCACGTCGAGGTAGGCGTTGACCACGTTGCTGGTGCCCATGATCACCTTGGCGCCGAGGGAGAGCTGCCCCTCGTGGCAGCGCAGCCGGTTGTCGTCGCCGATCCAGCACCACGGGCCGATCACGATGCGCCCGTGCCCCGGCCGCGCGGTGAACTCGACGCGCCGTCCCATCACCGCGAGCCCCTGGAACTCGACCCCGTGGCCGGTCAGCGTGGCCCGCGCCCGGTGCCAGACCGCGCGCCGGTAGAGCGTCCAGTAGCGGGGACCGAGCATGCGCCGCTCCACCGCGGTACGGATCGCCTGCCGCCAGCCCCACCGCGGGTAGCGCAAGCGCAGCGGAGGACGCCGCAGGTGAGCCGGCACCCCCGCCTCGGCCAGCAGGTCATCGGCGAGGTGGGTAGCGCGTGCCAGGCCCTCACGTGCCACCTCGGCGCGGATCATGGCCTCGGTCCGGACGCGGTGCGCCTGCTCGAGCTCCCCTCGATCACGCGGCGCGGCGCTCACGTCCCCCTCCCGGCTGCGTCCGTCAGCGCCGGCACCGTCGGGCTCACCGCGGCTCGTACGGCTTGCGGGCGTGGAGGATCAGGTTGTAGAAGGCCGCACGCGGCACGATGCGCTCCAGCAGCTCGTCGTCCAGCCACGACAGCGCGCGGTAGCCGCGGTAGGCGGTCCGTCCCCAGGCGGGACCGAGCACCCCCTGGCGTAGCTGGCCCTCGACGGTGCGCACGCCCCAGCCGAACCAGTTGGCGGTCAGCTCCTCGGTGAGGACGGTGACCTCCTCGTAGCCGGCGAGCCCGGCCATCTTCTCCACGTCCTGCGGGCGGAAGGTGTGCAGGTCGACCTCGTGCTCGAGGTCGGCGAGCACCGCGTCGGCCTCGCTGCCCCCTGCCTCGCGCACGCTCGGTCGGCGCAGAGACCGCAGGCCTGGCACAGCCGTCGTAGCCCGCACCGCCCGGTAGACCGAGCGCTTGACCATCCAGGACAGGCGGTCGCCGAGCTCGGTCGGCTCGCCAGCGATCACCAGCGTCCCGCCGGGCTTGAGCACCCGTAGGGCCTCGGCGAGGGCCAGCGCCGGGACCGGCAGGTGGTGGAGCACGGCGTGGCCGATGACCAGATCGAAGCTCTCATCGTCGAAGGGCAGCGCCTCAGCGTCCCCCTGCCGGGTGGTGATGTCCAGGCCGTGGGCCTCGCCGTTGGCCGCGCACACCTCCAGCATGCCCGCAGAGATGTCGGTCGCGTGCAGCCGGGCGCCGTCGAGACAGCCACCCAACGCCAGGTTGATCAGGAAGAACCCGGTACCGGTGCCGACCTCGAGCATCGAGCCGAAGCCGGCGCCCTCCGGCACGACCTTGCGGAAACGGCCCCGGGCGTAGCCGATGCAGCGCTCGTCGAAGGCGATCGCGAACTTGTCCTCGTACGAGCGCGACTCCCAGTCGTGGTAGGCGGCCTGCTTCGCCTTGATACCGAGGTCCTCGGGGTCGAGTGCCAGGCGCTCAGGGTCGGCCACGGACGGCTCACCGTCGCCACGCACGGCATCGGCCCCCTGGGCATGGAGCGGGATCGGCTCGGTCGACACGTCGCTCCTAACGGCCGGAGAACTCGGCACGCCCCGGGCCGTGCTCGAGGAAGCTCTCGATCCCGGCGCGGGCATCATCGGTGGTGAAGCACTCGGCGAACAGGCTGCGCTCCAGGCGCAGCGCCTGGTCGAGGGGGAGCTCGGTGCCGTCCTCGATCGCGCGCTTAGCCAGCCGCAGCGCGTAGGGACCGGCGGCGTAGCGCGCGGCCGCCTGCACCGCACGGTCGTAGACCTCGTCGGCCGGTGCCACCTCGTCGACCAGCCCGATGCTGAGCGCCTCGTCGGCCGCGACCATCCGTCCGGAGTAGATCAGCTCCTTGGCGCGCGAGAGCCCCACCAGCCGCGGCAGGCGCTGGGTGCCACCAGCACCCGGGATCAGCCCGAGGAGGATCTCGGGCTGGCCGAGCTTCGCGTCGTCAGCGGCGTAGCGGAAGTCGCAGGCCATCGCGAGCTCGCAACCGCCGCCGAGCGCGTAGCCGTTGACCGCCGCGATGGTCGGCATTGGCGCCCGGGCCAGGGTGTCCAACGAGCGCTGCAGCAGCTGACCCGAGTCGTTGGCCCCCTGGTAGGTCTGCTCGGGGAACTCCTTGATGTCGGCACCGGCGGCGAACACCTTCGGTCCGCCGTGGACCACCAGGGCGCGGACCGCCTCGTGCTCGACCGCCTGATGGGTGGCCGCCTCGATCTCGCGCCACATCTGCTGCGACAGCGCATTCATCGGCGGACGGTCCAGGCGGATGGTGCCGACGCCGCGTTCGGCGTCCACCTCGAGATCGACGAGTTCCCCCACCGCTGCTCCTGTTGTGTCTCGATTTGTGTCTCGTTGTGTCTTGTGCCGAGACCCCGTGCGAGGCGCTCATGGCAGCACCGAACGCCCACGCTGCCGGCGAGCCCCGGTGCGGGCGAGCCTAATGGGTCCTGCGGGGACGGGGCACGCGCTGCGATCACCCTGGACCTGATCCCGCCGACCCGAGCCCGCCGACCCGAGCCCGCCGACCCGAGCCCGTGCTCGTGGTCAGGTGGTTGACTGGTCCACTCACTAGACCTATCGTGGCAGGTGGAACGCGTGACCTCGCGACGTTCCACCCCGGCGGTGGGGTCCGGGGTAGCAACACCCCGCGGGCGCGACGAGACGGACCGGCCATGACCGAGCGCGAGGATCCCCACCTGCAGCACCGGGCCGGGTCCGGCGAGGACGCGGTCACCGGCCCGGCACCGGCGCTGCGTCCGGTCGCCCGCACGCCATTGCACACGGTCATCGCCGAACGGCTGCTCTCGCACATCGTCCAGTCGGAGCTCGAGCCCGGTGACCGCCTGCCCAGCGAGCGCGAGTTGTCCGCGCGCCTGGGGGTATCGCGGACCACGGTCCGCCATGCGATCGTCCAGCTACGGGCCGAGGGGCTGCTCGACGTGCGCCACGGCGGGGGCACCTTCCTGCGGCCGCTCGACCCCCATGCCGAGGCCGTCGCCGCGGTCCTCGACCGGCGTCGGCGTCTGCCGGAGGTGCTCGAGGCCCGCCGCGTGCTGGAGCTGCCGATCGCGGCACTGGCCGCCTCCCGCCGCACCGCCGAGGACCTCGCGGCGATCGACGCGGGGCTGGAGCGCATGCGTCGTGAGATCGCCGAGGAGGAGCCGGGCCTCGAGGGCGATGCCGAGTTCCATGCCGCGGTCACCGCGGCGGCGCACAACCCGACGCTGGCCGAGCTCATGGAGCACCTCAGCGGGTCGATCACCGAGACCCGCAGCGAGTCGCTGGCCCAGCCCGGCCGGCCGCCCCGCTCGCTCGAGGACCACATGGCCATCGCCGAGGCGGTCCACGCCGGTGACCCGGAGGCGGCCGAGGCGGCGATGCGCCGCCACCTCGACCATGTCGCCGACCTGCGCCTGTTCGACTGGCAGCCGCCGGACGAGCTCCCTGGCACGCACAGCGGCAGCTCTCACAGAAGGGACCGGACGTGACCACCAGTACCTCGCCCGGCACGCCCCGGCACGGAGCCGACGCCTACCGACTCGACACGCGCGGCCCCAACGCGCTCGACCCCGGCCGCCTCCAGCCGCTGCCGGGTGCTCCGGCGTCGACCTCGGCCGATCCGCTGGACTTCCCCCACTACCGCGACAAGCTCGCTGCAGCCGCCACCGACAGCGGTGCGGACGAATCGCTGACCACCGGCACCGTGCGCCTCGGCGGCGGCGAGGTGGTGGTGGCGATCGGCCGCTTCGGCTTCATGGGTGGCTCCATGGGGCTCGTGCACGGTGACCGGGTCGCGCACGCGATGGCCTACGCCCGCGAGCACCACCTGCCCTTCCTCGCGGTGATCAGCTCCGGTGGGGCCCGGATGCAGGAGGGCATGGTGGCCCTGCACCAGATGAGCCGCGCGGCCGAGGGGGTCCGCGCCCTGCGCGAAGCCGGGCTGCCCGTGCTCGCCCACTTCCGACACCCCACCACCGGCGGCGTCCACGCCTCCTACGGCGCCCTCGCCGACGTCATCGTCGCCGACGCGGGTGCCACGGTTGGCTTCGCCGGGCCACGGGTGGTGGCTGCGGTGAGCGGCCACGAGCCGGGGCCAGAGAGCCACACCGCCGAGGCGGCGCTCGCCGGCGGGCTGGTCGACGAGGTGGTGGCCGACGACGCGATCGGTGCTCTGGACGCCTGGGTGGCGCTGGTGCATCCCGCCCTGCGGGACGGGCCGCTGCCGGTCGACAGCCTGCCACCACAGCCCGAGCATGCGCTGCCGGCCTGGGAGGCGACCACCCGCGCACGCGCGCGCGAGCGGCCCACGGCCCGTAACGTCCTCGCCAGCGTGTTCGACGACCACCGCGAGCTGCACGGCGACCGAGCCGGGGACGACGACCCCGTCGCGATCGTCGCCGTCGCCCGGCTCGGCGGCCGCCGCGTGATGGTGCTGGGCACCGATCGAAGCGCCCGCGGTGAGGGCCCGGAGCGCCTGACCGGACAGGCGACCGCCGCCGGCTACCGCAAGCTCACCCGTGGCGCGCAGCTGGCGGCACGCTGGGGGCTGCCGCTGGTGACGCTGATCGACACCGTCGGGGCCGACCCCACGCCCGCATCGGACCGATCGGGTCTGGCCAGAGCCGTCGGCGAGACCTTCGTGGCGACCCTCGAGGTCGCGGCACCCACCATCGCGATCGTCGTCGGTGAGGGTGGCTCCGGCGGTGCGCTCGCCCTCGGCTGCACCGATCGGCTGCTGATCCAGGACGACGCGGTCTTCGAGGTGATCGCGCCGGAGGGCGCTGCGGCGATCCTCCACCGCGATCGCGGTCGGGCCGAGGACGTCGCCCCCCTGCTGCGGCCGACGGCCCACGAGCTGCGCGATCTCGCCCTCGCAGACCGCGTGCTGCCCGGCCCCACGACCACCTCAGCCGCGACCGCGAACGCGAGCATCCGCGCCGCGATCGCGACCACCCTGACCGAGCTCGATGGCACCCCCGACCGCCTCGCAGCCCGCCGGGACCGCTACGGCCCCACCAGCTCCTAACCTCCCCCGCGACCCGCCCCCCATCCGGCGCCGGTAGGCGCGGGAGGTCCATCTGGTGAGCTGGCCGCTATGGGCCGTGCTGCTCTCCGCCGCGCCGATCGTCCTGCTGGCCACGCTGCTGCTGCGCTCGCAGCCACTGACCCGCACCGCCTGGGTGAGCGCGCTCGTCTCGCTCGCGCTGGGGCTCACGGTGTTCGGACTGGACCTGGCCGCGGCCGGCGTGGCGGTGCTGCGCGGGCTGTGGACCGGCAGCTGGATCCTGTTGATCGTGCTGCCAGCGCTGCTGCTCTACGAGGTGTTGGACCGCTCAGGGGCGCTGGACCACCTCGCCGACGCCGCTGCAGAGCTGGCCCCGACCGAGGGACGTCGACTGCTGCTGCTCGCGTGGGTGCTGCCCTCCTTCCTGCAGGGCGCGGCCGGCTTCGGGGCCCCCATCGCGATGGCGGCCCCGATGCTGGTGCGCCGCGGCATGGCTCCGGTGGCCGCGGTCGCGGCCTGTCTGATCGGCTACCAGTGGTCGGTGACCTTCGGCTCGATGGGCTCGAGCTACTTCATGGCCGAGGCGACGGCCCGGCTCTCGGAGCCGGACGCTGGCTCCTTCGCACTGCGCACGAGCCTGGTCCTGGCGGCCACGGCGCTGCTGTCGGGATGGCTGGTGCTGCGACGCGGCCGCCGCTCCCCCGGCGACGCCTGGCGGCTGGTCGCCATCGGCCTGGTCATGGCGGCCACGCTGGTGGCGGTCGTCGCGGTCCAGCCCGCCCTGGGCTCCACCGCCGCCGGGCTCGTGGGACTGCTCGCCTGCATCTGGCTGCTACCCGATCGCAGCACCGAGCGACCTGGTGGGCGCGACCTCGGCCTCGCGGCGCTGCCCTACGTGGTGCTCACCGCCACGGCCGCGGTGGGGCTCGCCGTCCCAGCGGTGCGCAGCATCCTCGGGGCGGTCCCGGAGATCGCGCCGGTGCTGCCGGGCAGCACGGCCGCGTTCGGGTTCGAGACCGCCACCGCGCCGGCCACGCCGGTGCTGCGGCCACTGCTCCACCCGCTGCCCTACCTGTTGTTCGCGGTGCTCGTCGCGGTGATCGCCTACCGCCACCGCGGCTGGTGGCCGATCGGCACGGGACGGGCGACGGCGGTGAGCTGGTTGCAGCGCTGCCGCCGGGTCGGTGCCTCGATCCTGGGACTGACCGTGCTCGCCTCCGCCCTCGCCGACGCCGGCATGATCGCCGCCATCGCCGACGGGCTCGCAACCGGGCTCGGCACCGGCTTCGTCCTGGCCTCGGCGCCGCTCGGAGCGCTGGGGACCATGCTGACCGGGTCCACCACCGCCTCCAACGCCCTGTTCAGCTCGCTGCAGGCCCAGGTCGGTGTGGCGCTCGCGCTGGCCCCCGCCGTGCTGCTCTCGGATCAGACCGCCGGCGGCAACATCGGCAACGCCCTGTCGCCGGGGATCGCCGCGGTCGGCACGGCGGCAGCCGGGGCGACCGGCCGCGAGGGCGAGGTCCTGCGCCGCAACCTCGGCAGCGCGGCCGCCCTGCTGGTGGTGGTCATCGCCTCGCTGGTGATCCAGGCCACCGTGCTCGGCTAGCCGCCGAGCGGCTCGAACGGCACGGAGGGTGCGGTGGCGCCGCCGAGGTCCGCGGCGATCCGGCGCGCCCAGGAGCCGACCGTCACGCCGCCGGGTTCGTCGGCGCCGTCCGTCGCCGCCCTGCCCGGCACCGACCCGACGAACACCCGGTGCTCACGGACGCCACCCAGTCC
>JBKGZF010000101.1:0-7503 GCA_046545715.1 Nitriliruptoraceae bacterium
GCGCACGATCGACAGGATCGCCGCTCACCTCGGCAAGGACCGCACCGAGGTCCGCGCGGTCAACTTCCTCCAGCCAGAGGAGATGCCCTACGACTTCGGGCTGCGGTTCCAGGACGGGCGCGCCTACCGCTACGACTCCGGCGACTTCCCCGGGTCGCTGGCCAAGCTCAAGCAGCTGGTGGACTGGGACGGCTTCGCCGAGCGCAAGGCCGCGGCCGCTGCCGAGGGCCGGCTGCTCGGCATCGGCCTGGCGACCTACGTCGAGGGCACCGGCGTCGGCCCCTACGAAGGCGGCCATGTGCTGGTCGAGCCCAACGGCAGCGTGCAGGTCTCCACCGGTCTGTCCTCCCAGGGGCAGGGTCACCAGACCGTGTTCGCCCAGATCGCCGCTGAGCAGCTCGGCGTCGAGCTCGCCGATGTCAAGGTCGTCACCGGCGACACCCGTCGCTTCCCCTACGCGGTCGGAACCTTCGCCTCCCGCGCCGCGGTCATGAGCGGCAACGCGATCCACCTCGCCGCCGTCAAGGTCCGCGAGAAGGCGCTCAAGATCGCCTCTGAGGCGCTGGAGGTCGACGAGGAGGATCTCGAGCTCGCCGAGGGACAGGTACGGGTCAAGGGCAGCCCGGACACCGCGATCGACCTCAACGTGGTCGCGACGATGTCCAACCCGCTGCGCTACGCGTTCGACGAGGCCGCGCGCATCGCGACCCAGTTCGCCCAGCCGGGCGACCCGGACGCCCCACCCGTCGCCGAGGGCGAGGCGCCGGGGCTCGAGGCGACCGAGTACTACTCACCGACCCAGTCGACCTTCGCCAACGGCATGCACGCCGTCGAGGTGGAGGTCGACCCCGAGACCTCCGACATCCGGGTGGGGCGCTACGCGGTGGTCCACGACTGCGGGACGCTGGTCAACCCGCGCATCGTCCAGGGGCAGGTCCTCGGTGGGGTCGCGCAGGGTGTCGGTGGCGCGCTGTACGAGCGGATGGCCTACGACGAGCACGGCCAGCTCCAGAACGCCAGCTTCATGGACTTCCTCATGCCCTACGCGACCGAGGTGCCGAGCGTCGACATCGACCACCTCGAGACCCCCTCACCGCTCAACCCTCTGGGCATCAAGGGCGCGGGCGAGGCCGGGGTCATCCCGGGCTCGGCCGCGATCGCAGCGGCCATCGAGGACGCCACCGGGGTGGTCATCGACGCGATGCCGATCACGCCGTCGCAGCTCCACGAGCTGCGGCTCGTCGACGGGACCGCCAGCAGCTGACGCGGCGACCGCCGCGCGGAGCCAGGAGAGGGCGCAACGTGAAGATCGCGGGCAGCTACGAGATCGCATCACCCCAGTCGCAGGTGTGGAAGGCGATGCAGGACCCGGCCGTGCTCGCACGCACGCTGCCGGGATGCGAGTCGCTGACGGTGACCGGACCCGACCAGTACGCCGCGACGATCACCGCAGGGGTCGCCAGCATCAAGGGCACCTACCAGGGGCGCGTGCGCCTCACCGACCAGGTGGAGCCCGAGCGCTTCACGCTGCACGCCCAGGGGGCGGGCGCTCCGGGGACGGTCCAGGCCGAAGCGAACGTGCGGCTCGAGGACCGCGGCGGGGCCACGCTGGTCAGCTACGACGCCGATGCGGTCGTCGGAGGCACCATCGGTGGGGTCGGACAGCGCATGCTCACGACCGTCGCCAAGCGCACCGCCGACGACTTCTTCGCCGCGATCGAGCGTGAGCTCACGGTCGGACCGGCGGTCCCGGCCGAGACGCCCGTGGAGGCGGTCCCCGCCGAGACCGCTACGACCGCGGGGGCCGAGGAGCAGCCGGCCGTCGGTCAGGTCTTCCAGGGGGCACGTGCGCCGGCCGCTGGCGACCGGCGTCCGGTGGAGCTGCTGGCCGCTGCCGTCGTCGGCGCGGTGATCGCGCTGGCCGGCGTCCTGATCGGACGTCGTACGGTCCGAGGTGGCTGACCCGAGGTGACCGACATGTCCGATCAGGCGGCGAGCACGCTGGGGTGGAGCGCCCGTGCGGTCGCCGCGGCCGTGCGTGCCGGCGAGGTCACCGCACAGCAGGTGGTCAGCGACCACCTCCACGCGGTCGCGTCCGCCGAGGACCGACTCCAGGCCTGGGCCTACCTCGACCCCGATGCCGCCTTGGAGACCGCGGCGGCGATCGATTCAGATCCGGCCTCGGCGGGCCCGCTGGCCGGGGTCCCCTTCGGGGTCAAGGACATCATCGACGTCGCCGGGATGCCCACGGCCAACGGCGCCGACATCCCGGTCGAGCGGCATGCCAGCACCGACGCCGCCGTCGTCGCCCGGCTGCGCGAGGCGGGTGCGGTCCCGTTCGGCAAGACCGTGACCACCGAGTTCGCTCTGTTCCGGCCCGGGCCGACGACCAACCCGCATGATCCCAGCCGCACCCCCGGTGGGTCCTCCAGCGGGTCGGCCGCTGCGGTCGGAGCCGGGACCATCCCCTTGGCCCTCGGGACCCAGACCGCTGGCTCGGTGGTGCGCCCGGCGTCGTACTGCGGCATCGTCGGGGTCAAGCCGACGCTGGGCACGGTGCCGCGCGAGGGTGTGACCCTGTGTTCGTCCAGCCTGGACACCATCGGGCTGTTCGGCCGCGACGCCGGCGATGTCGGGCTCGGGCTCGACGCCATGGCCGGCGGCTACGCAAGCTTCACCCCCAGCGATCTGGGAGACCACCCGCGCCTGGGGTTCACCCGCACCTTCGAGTGGGACCTGCTCGAGCCCTCGACGCGCTCGGTGATCGAAGCGGCGATCGAGCGGCTCGCCGAGCAGGTCGAGGTCGTCGAGGTGACCCTGCCCGACGCGCTGCAGGGGATGGCCAACGCGCAGCGGGCCATCATGGAGGTGGAGGTGGTCGACCACCTCGCGGTCGTGCGGGCCCGCCACGGTGACCTGCTCAGCGCCCAGCTCCTGCGCCTGCTCGACGCCGGGGAGGGCTGGCGCTGGGCCTACGAGGCGGCGCTCACCCACGCCCGCACCGGTCGCGACCACCTCGGTGGGATGTTCGCGGAGGTGGATGCGATCATCGCCCCGGCGGTGCTCGGCGAGCCGCCGTCGATCGAGACCACCGGTGACCCGCTGCTCTGCCGGCAGTGGACGCTGCTCGGCACCCCGACCGTCGCGGTGCCCGGGCTCACCGGACCGTCGGGGCTGCCGCTGGGGATCCAGACGGTCGCGGCTCCCGGACGTGACGACCTCGCCCTCGGGGCGGCCGACCTGGTCACCCGGTTGCTCGCCGGCTGAGCGTCGGCCGCGATCCTCGTCTGGTTGCGCCGGCGGACTGGCGACATCCGCCGGACGCCAGCCGCAGGGTTGGTCAAACTCGCCGAAGGACGCTGGCCGGGTCGTCACTACGCTCACCGCCGCGACGCTGCCAACCGCCCGACCCCCAGCTGGTCGGCCCCTCGGGGAGGTCACCATGCGACGGATCCGGATCGGGATCGACACCGGTGGCACGTTCACCGACGTGGTCGCTCTCGACGAGTCGAGTGGTCGGGTGACCACCACCAAGACACCCTCCACACCAGCTGATCCGGCGGAGGGGTTCCTCACCGGGGTCGACAAGGTCCTTGGCATGGTGGGCGCGGAGCAGGGTGGTCAGCCCGTCGGCGGGGAGGACGTCGCCGCGGTCAGCCACGGCACGACGGTCGCGACCAACGCGCTGCTCGAGGACGACATCGAGCGCATGGGCCTGATCACCACCGAGGGCTACCGCTACGTGCTGGAGATCGCCCGCCAGTCGGTCCCCGACGGCTACGGCAACAGCTACTTCTGGGTCAAGCCCGACCGCATCGTCCCCGTCGATCGCGTCCAGGAGGTCGGTGGGAGGCTCGGCGTCCGTGGCGAGGTGGTGCGTCCCTTCGACGAGGCGCGCGCCGTCGAGGTGGCACGGTGGTTCGCCGACCACGGCATCGACACGATCGGGGTGTGCTTCGTGCACGCCTACGCCAACGATGAGCACGAACGGGCGATGCTCGAGGTGCTCGAACGCGAGCATCCCCGGGCGGTCGTCTCGCTGTCCAGCGAGGTGCTGCGCGAGTACCGCGAGTACGAGCGCACCGTGACCACCCTGGTCGACGCCTCGGTCAAGCCCCGCGTCGGGCGCTACATGCGCACCATCGCCGAGCGCCTGCAGGCCTACGTCGCGCCCGGTGCGGACGCCGTGGCATCACCGGCCGCCGATGACACCGCCACAGCCGCGGGCGCGATCGACATCCCCTTCTACATCATGAAGTCCAACGGCGGGGTCATCAGTGCCGCCGAGGTGGTGCACCAGCCGATCACCACCGTGCTGTCGGGCCCGGCGGCGGGTGCGCTCGGCGCTGCGCTGGTCGCCGGTGCGGCCGGTTACGACCACATCCTGACCCTCGACGGCGGGGGGACCTCGACCGACGTCTCGGTCGTGCTCGACGGACAGCCCACGCTGACCACCGAGGGCTCGATCGGCCGGTTCCCCTCGAAGATCCCCATGATCGACGTGGTCACCGTCGGCGCCGGCGGTGGCTCGATCGCGTGGATCTCACCGGAGGGCAACCTCAAGGTCGGTCCACGCTCCGCGGGCGCCGACCCCGGTCCGATGTGCTACGGGCAGGGCGGTGACGAGCCGACGGTCACCGACGCCCACGTCTACCTCGGCCGCATCCCCGCCCACCTGCTGGGCGGCGAGATCGCCCTCGACGTCGACGCCGCCAGCCGGGGCATCGAGACCTTGGCGGGGGATCTCGGGCTGGAGCCAGCCGACGCCGCCCGGGGCATCCTCGAGGTGTCGGCGTGGAACCAGGCCAACGCGATCCGTCAGATCACGGTCAAGCGCGGGTTGGACGTCCGTGACTTCGCGATGACCGCGTTCGGGGGCTCGGGGCCGCTGCTGATCTGTCGGCTGATCGACGTGCTCGGTCTCGACGCGGTGGTCGTCCCGCGTGACCCCGGCAACCTCTCGGCCTTCGGGCTGCTCACCGTCGATGTCAAGAACGACTACGTCCAGACCCACGTCGTCAAGCACGACCAGCTCGACCGCGACGAGGTCTCGGCGATCTACCGCGGCCTCGAGGACCGAGCGGCGCAGGCGCTCACCCGGGAGGGCTTCGAGGTGGGCGATCACCGCTTCGTGCGCACCGCTGACCTGCGCTACGACGGTCAGGCCTTCGAGGTGCGGGTCACGGCACCGGACGGACCGGTCGACCAGGCGTTCACCGCGGCGGTGCTCGACGCCTTCCACGATGAGCACGAGCAGCTCTACGGCTACTGCTACCGCGACCGGCCGGACCGCCACCCGGTCGAGTGGGTCAACCTGCGGGTCACCGGTGTGGGCCCGATCACCCGTCCGGATCTCGCCCGACTGCCCGCCGGCGACGGCGACGTCTCGAGCGCCGTGACCGGGCACCGTCCCGTCGCGTTCGACGGCGAGCACCTCGATACCCCCGTCTACGACCGCGCGTCGCTGGGAGCCGGCGACGAGGTCGCCGGACCGGCCATCGTCGAGGAGTTCGGCTCGACCGTGCCCGTCCACCCCGGGTTCACCGCCCGCGTCGACGAGCTCGCCAACCTCGTGGTCACCCGCAGCGCACAAGGAGCGTGAGGCCCATGTCGACCCTCACCGAGACCTCGCCCAAGGACGTCGACCCGATCGTCCTCGAGATCGTCCAGGGCACCCTCGCCTCGATCGAGAAGGAGGTCGAGGACGCCATCGGTCGCACGTCACGCTCGCCGATGATCCGCGACGCCCACGACTACCGCGCGGGCATCCACGACCGTTTGCTGCGCAAGCTCACGGGTCGCTCGTACTCGGCGTTGGTCCACCCGGTCGCGCGCGACTTCCCGCTTGCGACGATGAACCCGGGTGACGTCTACTTCCACAACGACGTCTACCTCTCCGAGGGCGGCATCGGGCACCTGCCCGACCTGTGCGTCACCGTGCCGGTGTTCGAGCCGGTCGACCCCGCCGACCCGGATCGCCGCCGCGAGGTGATCGCCTTCGTGCAGGCCTTCGGCCACCACGACGACATCGGCGGCGCCGTACCGGGCTCGATGCCCTCCCACGCCACCAGCGTCTTCCAGGAGGGCTTGATGGTCCCGCCGATCAAGCTGTGGGACCGGGGCGAGCCCAACGAGGCGGCGCTGACCATCATGACACGCAACTCGCGCATGCCCGACTCGCTCGCCGGGGACCTCGACGCGGAGTGCTCGGCCTGCCTGATGGGCTCGCGGCGGCTGACCGAGCTGTTCGAGCGCTACGGCCGGGACACGGTCGAGGCCTGCTTCGACGCCATCATCGCCAACAACACCGAGACCTACCGGCGCGAGATCCTCTCCAAGATCCCCGAGGGCACCTACGTGTGGGAGGACTACGCCGAGCACGACGGCGTCGACGAGCCGCGCCTGCACCGACAGCGCATCACCCTGACCAAGGAGCCCGAGCGCCTGGTCATCGACTTCACCGGGACCTCGCCACAGGCCAAGGGGCCGATCAACCACGTGGGTGACGCGGCGGACGGCAACTTCCTCAAGAAGTGGCTCGCCCCGATCCTGCGCAACCTCGCCGATACCCCCGAGCGCATGGCCGAGTTGGACGTCAACGAGGGCATCGTCGAGCTCATCGAGATGCGCTTCCCGGAGAAGGGCACGCTGCTCACCCCGGAGTTCCCTGCTCCCACCAACGCGCGCACGTTCGTGATCCTGCGGCTGCTCGGCGTGCTCGCCGGGGTGATCGCCAAGGCCGTCGACGGCCACATGCCCGCCGACCAGGAGACGATCCGCTACACCGGGGTCTACGGGCGGCGTGCCGATGGCTCGCGCTACCTGATGCGCGAGGTGCTCGGCGGCGGATCCGGCGGCCGCTACTACGCCGACGGCGAGGACACGATCCACGTCGTGCCCGACTCGCGCAACCTGCCGACCGAGTTCACCGAGTCGCGCTTCCCCTTCCGGGTCGAGCAGCTCGGCCTGGCCCAGGACTCCGGCGGTGCGGGGCAGTACCGCGGCGGCCTCGGCTACGAGAAGCACATCCGCATGCTCGAGGACGCTTACTTCATGTCGATCGCCGACCGCTCGATCCTGTCGTGCTGGGGCGTGCGCGGTGGACACGCGGGTCAGCCCTTCCGGGTCACGATCGACCCGGGCGGGCCGAACGAACGCGACATGGAGGGCTTGGTCGACGACGAGCCGGTCGCTGCCGGCGAGGTCATCCGCATCCGTACCACCGGTGGTGGCGGCTGGGGCGACCCGCTGGACCGCGACGTCGACCTCGTCCGACGCGACGTGCAGTGGGGCAAGGTCTCACGTGCGGCAGCCGAGGCCGACTACGGCGTGATGGTCACCGGTCCCGATGACGCGCCCGAGGTCGATGCACAGGGGACGGCGGCACTGCGTGCGCGGCTGCGCGAGGAGCGCGGCGAGCCGGCCTTCTTCGACCGGGGCCCGGGCTACGCGAGCCTCGACCCCGACGGCCGGGCGTTCCCCGAGGTGGACGTGCTGTGAGGC
>JBKGZF010000102.1:0-7496 GCA_046545715.1 Nitriliruptoraceae bacterium
GGTCACCGAGCGCATGCTCTCCCGCACGTGCTCCTGCCCGCTCCCCCGCCAGCGTAGACCAGCCCTTCGAGCGGACGTCCGTCCCGTGCAGCACGGCGCGGGCTGACAACACAGCAGCGTCGTATCGCCACGCTGCGTAGTATCCACGGCGCCCGGGTCGGGAGCAGGACGGGAGGCAGCCCCGGGCAGGACGTCCATCAGCGCGGGCCGGTGCCGGTTGCGTCTGGAGGGCCGCAGCCGTCAGTAGCCTGGTCACTGTCGCGGCGACCCGCCACGGCACCGCCTCACCTGGAGACGTCCCGCAGCCGCCCAGCGCGGATACGACGCCAGGCGCGACGAGGTGACCGGTGAGCAGCAGCGAGGGACCAGCGGCAACCGCAGGTGCGCCGGGGTGGGGACAGGACACCTCGACCCCCGGCATGTTCCGCTCGTTCCTGGAGATCTCCGGCGATCGCGTGGTGCCCACGACGCTGTCGAAGGCGACGCTGGACGACCTCAACCACGCCCTCGAGGACCTGGTCCGTCACGAGGGTGGCCCCGGCACGTTGCTGGTCAGCGTCCAGGACGACCCCAGCTGGCAGCTTGAGCGCGCCCGCTACGAGTCGCTGCCCACCGAGCCCGCGCCACTCACCGCGTCCGCCGACGACCGACCGGCCGCGACCACCTCGGTGCACCGCTTCCGCCTGGACAGCGGCGAGCGGTCGGTCCAGGAGTCGTTCCTGATCGCCCTGACCGACCGCTTCTCGGCGGCGGTGTTCGGACGTGAGCTCGCTGAGCAGGCCGCACCGGCCGAGGACATGGAGCGCCGCTTCGTCACGGTGTGGACCTTCGACGGCACCGTCGTCGCCGACGTGTGCGCGACGCTGCACGGGGTGTGTCGCACGCTCGACGCCCGGGCCGCTCACCGCGTCGAGGCGGCGCTGGCGGCCCACCCCCCACGCGACCCCGACGCGATCCTCGGCCAACGGTTCGCCAACGCCGCCTTCGAGCGGCTCGAGCAGGGACGTCAGCGCTGGCGCCGTGCGCTGGTGGAGCTCGCCTCGCGCGTCGACGACGACGCGGTCCTGCCCGTCGCCGACGCGCAGCACGACGCGGAGCACGACGCCGACCACATCGCTGAGCACGACGCCGACCACGCCGCTGACCACGACGCCGACCACGACGCCGACCACGCCCGTCCACCCGAACCGGACGGCGACGTCGAGGTGACACCCGACGACGATGGCGTTCCATCGCCGCGGAGCACGACGCCACGAGCCACCGGCGCGAGCGGCCGCGCCCTGGTGGTCGACGAGGAGCCCGCGATCCGTGGACTGCTCGAGGCGCTGCTGCGACGCGCCGGCTGGGACGTGGTCGCCGCCGACGGCCGGGGCGCAGCCATCGCCGCCGCCGAGCAGCACCACCTCGACGTCGCACTGCTCGACGTCACGCTCGACGATGCCAGCGGCACCGCCGTCCTCGACGCCCTCGACGCGGTCCAGCCCGGCCTGCGTGGCCGCGCGGCCTTCCTCACCGGCGCACCGCCGCGCGACGGCAGGCTCGAGGGGCGACCGGTGCTCGGCAAGCCGTTCGTCTGGGCGCAGCTCGCCGACCTGCTCGACCAGCTGACGAGCCCCGGCACGACGACCCCCGAGGCGACGACCCCCGAGGCGACGACCCCTGAGGCGACGACCCCCGATAGGACGCAGGGGCCGAGGCAGGAGGCACCGTGAACCGTCTGACGCGCACGCTGGTGGGCCTGGTGCTGCTGGCGGTGGCCGTGGTCCTGATCGGCCGGCTGGTCTCGGTCGTGGCGCCATCGCCCGTGCTCGGCCTGACCGAGGAGGAGCGACTGCATCCCTGCGAGGAGGGCGACGACTGCGTCTCGTCGGCCACCGCCGAGGGGCCGGGCGCGATCGATCCGCTTCCGTGTGGCCCGGGCAAGCTCGAGCAGGTGGCCGAGCATGCCGAGCTCGTGCTCGACCGCACCGAGCTGCAGACGCGCGGGGACACCTACGCCCACCTGACCTCGCGCTCGCAGATCCTGGGGCTGGTCGACGACCTCGAGCTGCACGCTGACGGCGGCGCGGTCCAGGTGCGCTCGGCCGCCCGGATCAGCCTCGGCGACCGCGGCGTCAACGCCGAGCGCGTCGAGCAGCTGCGCGAGGAGGTCGCCGACACCATCTGTCAGTGACCTGCTGCCTGCCCTGCGCCAGCGCCCGACGGTGGCTTTGACCCCCTGCTCCGGCGGCCGTACCCTCCGCGCTCGTGCCGGTGTGGCACGTCCCTGGTGGGTGTAGCTCAGTCCGGTTAGAGCGCTCGGTTGTGATCCGAGAGGCCGGGGGTTCAAGTCCCCTCATCCACCCCCACGTCGCGGGCGCACGGGGGAAGCAGTCACCGTCCTGCGCTCGCGCACGCGCCGCTAGCTCAATTGGCAGAGCATCCGGCTCTTAACCGGCAGGTTCTAGGTTCGAGTCCTAGGCGGCGCACCCGGGTCCCCGTACCGTCACGGCGGGGACCCGTCGTGGTCGCGCCCGTCGCTGGCGCCATGGCTGCGCCCGTCGCTGCCGCCATGGCTGCGCCCGTCGCTCGCGCCGATGGCGCCCCTCGCTCGCGCCATGATGGCGCCCCTCGCCGCCTCCTCGCCTCCCCACGGCGGACCGGGTGGCCACCTCCAACGGCGAGGTAGCACCAGAGGACCGTGCACAGCCTCCTGCCGCTACCTCGCTGCGGCGCTGGCGCCGAGGTAACACCAGAGGACCGTGCACAGCCTCCTGCCGCTACATCGGTGCGGCGCCGGTCCCTCGGCGCGGGGCGGGGCCCTGCTCCGTGGCGGCGCGCACGGAATGCGGGGCTTGCCGGTCGGTGTTGCCTCCAGAAGCCGCGCGCGACGGGTCGACGGCGGCGGCCTGGTTAGGCTCGCGCCGCTTGCCTGAGCCCGGGGCCTGCCCCTGCGCCCTGCCCCTGCGCCCTGCCCCTGCGCCCCGGACCCGGTGCCCTGGACACGGGGACCACACACCCGACGCGGGGACCACACACCCAAGGAGCGTCGATGTCCGACGGTCAGGACGAGCACCCCGGGACGGACGACCAACCACGCACCCTGGAGTGGTTCCGCCGGTCGTTCTACTACGGCGACCACGCGGACATGCAGTGGAAGTTCCTCGCCAACCTCGCCGACGACGCCGCGGCTGAGGCGATCGCCGAGATCCTGCACACGGTCGGCGAGGTGCTCGACACCGGCGACCTCGATCGGCTGCGTGAGGCCGCCTACACCGCACAACTGGCCGGCTACACCCCGCAGACACCCCCGGAGCCGAAGGTCGACGCCGCCCCGTTCACCCCGCTCGAGGGATCGGTGGACCAGGCACGCCTCGCGCTGATCACCGCGGGTGGGGTGTTCGTCCGCGGCGACGATCCGATGGGCCCGGACGGCCCGACCCAGGCGCAGTCGCTTGGCATGATCACCGAGTTCCTGCGCGGTAGCGCCACCTTGTCGACCATCCCGGTCGACACCCCGCTCGACCAGCTCACCGCCCGCCATCCGGGCTACGACGCCACCACCGCTCAGCGCGACCCGCAGACGGTCTTCCCGCTCGGCCACCTGCGCGAGCTGGCCGACGACGGCCGGGTCAAGCTCACCGACGAGCACTACGCGTTCACCGGCGCCACCTCGCAGCGCCGGCTGGAGAAGGAGACCGCCCCGGCCTGGGCCGAGCACATGGCCGCCCGGGAGGTGGACGTCGCCCTGCTGGTCGCCACCTGACCGGTGTGCCACGGGTCGGTCGGACTCGTCGCACGAGCTCTGGAAGCTGCGGGCATCCCCACGGTCAGCGTGTTCGTCCGCGCGTTCCGTCACCGCGCCGTCGAGCTGCAGGTCCCGCGCACGCTGGTCACCCCGCACCTGATGGGCCGCACCATCGGGCCCGTGGGCGACCTCGACACCCAGCGCCGGGTCGTGGAGGCGAGCCTCACGCTGCTGGCCGAGGCCGATCGCCCCACGACGATCCGCGACCTGTCAAGCAGCGACCTGTCGAGGCGTGACCTGACGGGGCGTGACCTGACGGCCTGACGCGCGACGCTGCGTCGCGCGACCAACGACGCGCACGGGCGCAAGCGCCTCGTGGGACCTTCGCCCCTGTCGGTCACCGCGATGGGTTGGCAGCGTAGGGCCATCGTCGTCGCCGGCGAGCGGGGAGCACGTCACCAGCGGGCGTGGCCACGAGCAGACGGCGGCGGGATCACGGCCGAACGGCGAGCTCACGACCAGGGAGCCGGCTCACATGACACGTGCGGCGTCCCGCTCCAGCGGAGGCCAGATGCGCCGAACCGAAGACGCGCTGATCCGCGAGGTCACGCCCGCCGATCGCGACGCGCTCATCCGCCACTTCGAAGAGCTGCCCGAGGTGGATCGACGCATGCGGTTCTTCGGACCTGCCGACCCCGCCGACGAGGTGGAGCGGCTGCTCGCGCTCCACGACGCCGTGCGGTTGGTCGCGATGGTCGAGCCACCCGACGGTGAGCGGCGGTGCGTCGGCGAGGCGATCGCCGTCCCCGGGGCTGCCCACGATGACGACCACGTGGCCGAGTTCGCGGTCTCGGTGGCCCGCGACCATCGCGGGGGCCTCGGCACCGAGCTGTTCGAGCGCTTGCGTCGCGAGGCAGCCGCACGCGGCATCGCCACGTTGTTCGGCCACGTGCTCACCGACAACGCGCCCATGCTGCGCGTGCTGCAGCACCACGGCGGGGTGACCATCGAACGCGAGGACGGCGACACGGTGGGGCTGATCGTGGGCACCGACGCGGGCGCACCGGCGTGGCCGGACGACCACACCCGACGTCGGATCCTGATCGAGTCGCCCTACGGGCAGTGGGCGGGCGAGCAGCGCCTGCGCCAGGCCGGCCATCACGTCGCGGTGTGCTCGGGTCCATCGCAACGCACGAGCGATACGCCCTGCCCGCTGCTCACCGGCGAACGGTGCGCACTGGTCGACGGGGCCGACGCGATCGTGCACCTGCTGCCCTCCGATCAGCGTGAGCACCGCCGGATCGCCCATCGGCTCAACGACCGGTACAGCCACGCACGCGTCTTCATGCCCGCCACGCTGCACGACGCGCATCCCGACATCCTCGCCGAGCGGGTCGCCGACCACCTCGGCGACCCACCACGCAGCTAGGCGATCCGGGCCACGGCCGGACCGCCCTGGCCACGGGTAGTACCGACGGGCAGTACCGTTGGTGGGGATGGAGCAGCCCGCCGCCCTGGTCGCCATGACCCTCGACGCCGTGATCATGGCGGTATCCGATGGCCGTCCACGGCTGCTGGTGGTCGGGCCCGAGGGCAGCCCGCCGGCGCTACCGGCCGGCCCGCTCGATCCCTCGCAGGACGCCACGCTCGAGCTCGCGCTGCGCCGCTGGGTACGCCAGCAGACCGGACTGGAGGTCGGCTACGTCGAGCAGCTCTACACCTTCGGTGATCTGGGTCGCCGGCCAGGCACCGGCCCGGATCGGCAGGTCAGCGTCGCCTACCTCGCGCTGGTGCGTGAGGCCGAGCCGCCGCTCGAGGCGCGCTACCTCGACGTCTACGAGCTGCTGCCCTGGGAGGACCACCGCACGGGTCCGCCGGCGGTGCTCGAGCAGGTCATCCGTCCGGCGCTGGAGCGTTGGGCGGGCGCTGACCCCGAGCGACGCGACCGGGTGACGGTGACCTTCGGGCCGCCCTGGGACGGGATCAAGGTGCTGGAGCGCTACGAGCTGCTCTACGGCGCCGGCCTGGTCGACGAGAAGGCGGTCGATACGGGCCAGACGCCGTCACCCGGCGGGGTGGGCACGGCCATGCGCTTCGATCACCGTCGGATCGCCGCGACCGCGCTCGGCCGGCTGCGCGGCAAGCTGACCTACCGACCGGTGGTCTTCGAGCTGCTGCCCGAGACCTTCACCCTGCTCGAGCTGCAGCGCACGGTCGAGGCGCTGGCCGGCACCACCCTGCACAAGCAGAACTTCCGGCGCATGATCGAACGCTCGGGGCTGGTCGAGGGCACCGGCGAACGCACCCAGGGGCTCGGCGGGCGGCCCGCCGAGCTGTTCCGCTACCGACCGGCGGTGCTCACCGAGCGACCACGGCCCGGGGTGACCAACCCCTACCGCTGAGGACACGGCCGCTGAGGACACGGCCGCTGAGGTGCCAGCGGCGTGTACCTCTGGGCTCGCCCGCAGCCGCCAGCGCACACACGGCCAACGGCCGTCGACCGGCGGTGGCCATCGCGACGGCCGCATCGGGTACGCTCCGCCACCGTAATGCTCGCCGCGAGCATAAGCCCGGGTGGTCGACCGACCCATCGCCGCCACGAGAGGCACCCCGATGCCCACCGCCGCGCCGCCGCTGCGCACCTCGCTGCCCATCCACGACCGGCTCGACGGCGTCGTCCCTGACGTCGAGCGCGCCATGCTCGAGCCGATCCTCGCCGACATCGACCGGCTCAAGCGCGAGCGCAACGCCGTGATCCTCGCGCACAACTACATGACCCCCGACATCTTCCATGGCGCCGCCGACCTGCGCGGTGACTCGCTGGAGCTCGCACGCCTGGCCGCCGACACCACCGCCGAGGTGATCGTGATGGCCGGGGTCCACTTCATGGCCGAGACCGCCAAGATCCTCAGCCCCGAGAAGACCGTGCTGATCCCCGACCAGCGCGCCGGCTGCTCGCTGGCGGCGTCGATCACCGGTGACGACGTGCGTGCGCTCAAGGCACGCCACCCCGGCGTGCCGGTGGTGACCTACGTCAACACCTCCGCGGAGGTCAAGGCCGAGTCCGACATCACCTGCACCTCGTCGAACGCGGTGCGCATCGTCGAGTCGCTGGGCACCGACCGCGTGCTGTTCCTGCCCGACCAGTACCTCGCCAGCTGGGTCGCCTCGCAGACCGACGTCGAGGTGCTCGCCTGGGACGGTGCCTGCGAGGTCCACGAGCGCTTCACCGGCGCGGAGCTCGACCGCCTGCGGACCACCGAGCCCGGTGTGTCGATCATCGCCCACCCCGAGTGCCCACCGGACGTGCTCGACGCCTCCGACTTCGTGGGCTCGACCTCGCAGATGACCGCCTGGGTCCGCGACCACCGCCCGGAGCGGGTGGTGATGGTCACCGAGTGCTCCATGGCCGACAACGTCGCCCAGGAGTCGCCGGAGACCGACTTCGTGCGGCCGTGCAACATGTGCCCGCACATGAAGCGCATCACCGTGCAGAACCTGCGCACCGCCTTGGAGACCATGCAGCACCCGGTCGAGGTGCCCGCCGACATCGCCGAGCGTGCCCGCGGCGCGGTCGACGCGATGCTGCGCGCGAGCTGAGCCCACCGTGGAGCTGTTGGCCGAGGCCAGCCACCACCGCGCGGTCGTGGTCGGCTCGGGGATCGCCGGGCTGACGCTCGCCCTGGAGCTCGGCGGCGCCAGCGTGGTCACCGCCGGCGACCTCGGTGCCGGCTCGAGCCGCTGGGCCCAGGGCGGCATCGCAGCCGCG
>JBKGZF010000103.1:0-7418 GCA_046545715.1 Nitriliruptoraceae bacterium
GCCCTACCTCGGGAGACTGGCGTTGTGCCGCGTCCAGCACGGGCACGTCAAGCGAGGTGACACGGTCGCCTGGTGCCGACGCGACGGCAGCGTGGAGCGGGTGCGGCTCAGCGAGCTCTACCGCACCCGGGCGCTGGAGCGGGTCAGCGTGGACGACGCCGGCCCGGGCGACCTGATCGCGATCGCGGGGATCGACGACGTCACGATCGGCGAGACGCTGGCCGACGTGTCCGATCCACGGCCGTTGCCGGTGCTCACCGTGGACGAGCCGAGCCTCGGGATGACCGTCGGTGTCAACACCTCCCCCTTGGCGGGGCGGGACGGCACCCGCCTCACCGCCCGCCAGATCGAGGCCCGGCTCTACCAGGAGCTGGTGGGCAACGTCAGCCTGCGCGTGCTGCCGACCGAGCGGCCCGACACCTGGGAGGTGCAGGGCCGCGGCGAGCTGCAGCTGGCGATCCTGGTGGAGAACCTGCGACGTGAGGGCTTCGAGCTGACCGTCGGCAAGCCCCGCGTGGTCACCCGCGAGGTCGACGGGCAGATCCATGAGCCGTTCGAGCACCTCTCGATCGACGTGCCGGACGACTACGTGGGCGTGGTCACCCAGCTGCTCGGGCTGCGCAAGGGGCGGCTGCAGCAGCTGGTCAGCTCCTCGGCGGGCTCGGCCTCGGGGGACGCCTCTGGCTGGAGCCGACTGGACTTCCGCGTGCCTGCGCGGGGACTGATCGGCCTGCGCACCGAGTTCCTGACCGAGACGCGCGGCACGGGGATCCTCCACCACGTCTTCGATGGCTACGAGCCGTGGCAGGGTGAGCTGCGCACCCGGCCCAACGGCTCGCTGGTCGCCGACCGGTCGGGCACCGCCAGCCAGTTCGCGCTGCTCAACCTCCAGGAGCGCGGGCAGCTGTTCATCGGGCCGGGCACCGAGGTCTACGAGGGCATGATCATCGGTGAGAACGCGCGTCCGGAAGACATGGACGCCAACCCCACCAAGGAGAAGAAGCACAGCAACGTGCGCTCGGCCACCGCCGACGAGCTCGTGCGCCTCGCCCCCCACCGTCAGCTCTCGCTCGACCAGGCGTTGGAGTTCATCCGCGAGGACGAGGCCGTGGAGGTCACCCCCAGCCACGTCCGGCTGCGCAAGCTGGAGCTGGACGCCACCGCCCGGGGCCGCACGGCCAAGCGGACCAAGCACGGCGCCGCGCCCGCCTGACCACCCGACCAGGCCCCGGGCGCCCGAGGGGGCCACGCGCGCACGCGCGCAACGAGGTAGCGGCAGGCGCCCGTCGGTGATCGCGGGGCGTGACCTCGCTCCCGCGCTGGTGTCGAGGTAGCACACGGGGGCCATCCGTGGTCGTCTGCGGTCACCTCGTGCGCACGCGCCCATCGACGCAGCCCGGCCGTGGCCGATGGTCGGCCCCGACGCAGCGCGGCACGGCCACGGCGGATACCGTCGAGTGCTCCGATGAACCCGAACCTCGGTGTTGCTTTGTTGCAGGTCAGCCCGTCCGCCGTCAGCGCCCTCAACGAGGCGCGTGAAGCCCAGGAGGTACCCGACTCGCACGGGGTACGCGTGTTCGCTCAGCCGGATGAGTCCGGCGAGGCCGCACTCGCGCTCGCGTTCGCCGAACAGCCCGCCGAGGGCGACGAGGTGACCGAGCAGTCCGGCACCGAGTTCTACGTCGCCCCCGAGCTCGCCGAGCCGCTCGCGGCCAGCAAGCTCGACGTCGAGGAGACCCCGGAGGGCGCGCAGCTGACGATCGTGCCTCAGGAGGAGTCTCCCGAGGCCTGAACCGTCCTACGGCGCGCCCTGGCGCGAGGCCTGACGCGGCCCGGCTGCCCCTGGCAGCCGGGCCGCGCCACGTCAGCGCCGTCGACCACGGCCGCGCCGGTCCGCCTCCAGCGGCTTAGACGCCGCGACCAGCCTCGCTACGTTCGTGTGCGCGTGACGTGGCCCCGTGTCCGCACGCCCCGAACCATCCGTGCTCGCTCGAGGTGTTCAGGAGCCTTCCCGTGGCCAGGCTGGTGCTCGTTCGTCACGCCACCACCGCTGCAACCGGCAAGCGGCTCGGCGGCTGGACCCCCGGCGTGCACCTCGATGAGCGCGGGGTCGCGCAGGCGAGGGGCACCGCGCAGCGGCTCGCCGAGCTGCCGGTGGCCGCGGTCTACAGCTCACCGTTGGAGCGCACCCAGGAGACGGCCAAGCTGATCGCGCGGGCCCACCGGTTGCGGGTGCGGACCCGTCGAGGGCTCGGCGAGGTGGACTACGGCGAGTGGACCGACAAGCCACTCGGCCAGCTGCGCCGGCGCAAGGCCTGGCGTGTCGTCCAGGCCACACCGTCGCGGATGACCTTCCCCGGGGGGGAGTCGATCCGGGCGGCTCAGGCGCGGGCGGTCGACACCAGCGAGACCTTGGCTGCCCAGCACGGCGATGACACGATCGTGTGTGTCAGCCACGCCGACGTGATCAAGGCGGTGGTCGCCCACCACCTCGGGATGCCGCTGGACACCTTCCAACGGCTGACGATCGCACCGGCGTCGATCTCCGTGCTCGAGCTGCCGGCCGAGGGCCACCCGGTGCTGCTCGGCCTCAACGACACCGCAGCCGCATCGGCAGCGGGGAGCACCGACGGCAAGGGGCCCGCCTGATGGAGCTCGAGTTCGCCGCACCGCACCACGTCACCGTCGGCTTCACCGGTGAGCCCGGCGACCGCACGTTCTTCCTGCAGGCACAGCAGGACGAGCAGCTGCTGACCCTCCAGATGGAGAAGGGCCAGGTCGAGGGGCTCGGTGAGCTGCTCGGCCAGCTGCTGGCCCGGCTCGATGATGCGCCGGCCACCGACTGGGATCGTGACGCCATGCAGCTGCGCACCCCGGTCGTGCCGGCCTGGCGGGTCGGCGAGGTCGCGCTCGGACTCGACCCGGATTCCGAGCGCTTCGCCCTCGAGGTCACCGAGGCGGTCATCGCCGAGGAGACCGAGCCGGAGTTCGCCCGGATCTGGTGTGACCGCGATCAGGCTCGTCGGCTCGCGGCCCAGGCCAGCGAGGTGGTGGGGCAGGGTCGGCCGCGCTGCGAGCTGTGCGGCCGACCGACCGGCCCTGACGGTGAGCACGTGTGCCCGGCGACCAACGGGCACGGGGAGTTGACCCGGTGATGGACGCCGGCAGCGACCGTGAGCACCGGCATGCGAGGCGGCTGCGCACGGCCCCGCTGGAGGTGGTCGGCCGCTTCGCCGACGCGTCCAACGCCACGCTGCTGGTGCGGCTGACCGACCGTGATGCCCGCGGCCTCGACGAGGTCGCCGAGCAGCTGGGGCGTGAGCCGGAGCTGAGCGACCTCGAGCCCGACGATCTGGCCGTCTACAAGCCCCAGCGTGGTGAGCGGCCGCTGCGCGACTTCCCCAAGGGGACCCTGCACCGACGCGAGATCGCCGCGGCCCTGGTCAACGACGCGCTGGGTTGGGGGCTGGTGCCCGCCACGGTGGAGCGCGAGGACGCCCCCTTCGGGGTGGGCAGCCTGCAGCGCTACGTGGCGCACGATCCGCAGGAGCACTACTTCTCCCTGCTCGAGGCCGGCGAGGCCACCGTCCGCGCCCAGTTGGAGGCGATGGTGGTCTTCGACCTGATCATCGACAACGCCGACCGCAAAGCCGGTCACGTGCTCGTCGAGCGTCCTCCGGGCGCTGCCGGCGAGCCCGCGGATGGCGCCACCGCGCTGCGGCTGGTCGACCACGGCGTGAGCTTCCACGTCGAACCGAAGCTGCGCACCGTCGCTTGGGACTTCGCCGGGCAGCCGGTGCCGACGCGGCTGCTCGCCGAGCTCGAGCACCTGCCAGCGGCGCTCGATGCCGAGCTCGGCGCGAGGCTCGCGCAGCTGCTCAGCGCCCCGGAGCTCGAGCGGCTGCGAGAGCGGATCGGCAAGGTCCGCACGCTCGAGGCCTTCCCCGAGCCGGAGGGCCCCTTCCCCTACCCCTGGCCGCTGCTGTGAGCAGCGGCTGCGGACCGTCATCCGAGGTGGTCGTGCGTGAGCTCGCGGACGCCGACGTCGATGCCGCGCTCGCGCTCTGGGCGCGGACCGAGCACCTGGGCCCGACCCCCCGCGAGGAGCTCGAGCAGCTACGTGCCCACGACCCCGGGCTCGTGCTGGTCGCCGTCGACGCTGCGGGCACGGCGAGCACCTCCAAGCAGCCAGCGGAGGGGACCGGCGGCGGACTGGCCGGGGTGGTGCTCGGCTCCTTCGACGGTCGCCGTGGGTGGATCAGCCGTCTGGCCGTGGCTCCCGACGCGCGCCGCCGGGGCATCGGCCGAGCCCTGGTCGCCGAGGTGGAGCGTCGGCTCGCCGCGCGTGGCTGTCGCCAGGTCAACCTGCTGACCTTCGAGGACAACCGCGCCGGCCGCGCGATGTGGGCGGCGCTGGGCTACCGGTGCCTCGAGCAGGTCGTGCTCTACTCGCGCACGATCGCAGACAGCGATGCCACAGCGGCAGACGATGCCGAGCCGGGCTGCTGATGGCCACCTACCGCGAGCAGGGCATCGTCCTGCGCAGCTACAAGCTCGGCGAGACCGATCGGATCGTGCACCTGCTGGGGCAGCGGCGGGGCAAGATCCGGGCGGTCGCCAAAGGGGTGCGGCGTCCGGGCAGCCGGTTCGGTGGCCGTCTGGAGGTGTTCAGCCACGTCGATCTCCAGCTCTACGAGGGCCGCAACCTCGACGTCGTCAGCCAGGCAGAGCTCGTCGCCAGCCACGCGGCGGTGCGCTCGGACTTCGGCGCGTCGGCCGCCGCGTCGGTGATGGCCGAGCTGGTCGACGCCGTGTCCCAGGAGGGTGAGCGCGACAACGCGCTGTTCCTGCTGCTGCGGGCGGGGCTACAGGCGCTCGACGCCGTCCCCTCCCACCCGGCGGTGTTCGTCGACGCCTTCCTGCTGCGTGCCGCATCGGTGCTCGGCTTCCACGCCGACACCGATGCATGCGCGGTGTGCCGGCGGCCGGGACCCCACGCCTTCCTGAGCGTTCGCGCCGGAGGAACCCTCTGCCCCGACTGTGCCCCGACCGGGACGCGGGCGGTCGACAGCGAGGTGGTCGCCGCCGTCGCGCTGCTCGGGGCGGCGGGGGAGTGGACGGGCCTGCCCGAGCTCTCCCGGCAACGGCCGGACGCGGCGCGGGTGGCCGGCTCGTACGCGCGCGCGTTCGTGGAGCATCACCTCGACCGCCAGCTGCGCAGCTACCCGGCCGTGCCGCGCGACTGATCCCGTGCGTCGCTGCTGCGGCCGCGCCCTACGGACCGCGCTAGGCGGGGTGAGCGGTCAACGTGCGGGCGGTCGGACGACGGACGTGGCTGTCGCGTGCGCGTGCACGCTCGTCGGGGACGACGAGTCCGTCGTCCACGGCGATCAGCAGCGGATCGATCGAGCGCAGCTCACCCGAGGAGCGGAAGCGCTCGCGTCCGCTGTGGCGGTCGGTGGCCACGAGACCATCGTCGGCGCGCCATACCGCGGTGGTCGCGTCCAGGCCGATCAGCTCGGCCCCTCCGCGGGCCGGCAGGACCTCGGCACCGCCGTCGTCGAGGTCGTAGATCACCGGGTGGCGGTCGGTGGAGGTGATGGCCACCTCGTCGGTGGCGGTCAGCGCGGCCGTGGTGTCACAGCAGCTGATGGGCTGATCGGACCGCCGCCAGCGCGTCGTGCCGTCCGGCTCGAGCGCGGCCACCTCGGCACGCTTGGTGCCCGAGGGCCAACGCAGCTCGATGGTCACCTCCGGCAGGACCAGGAAGCGGGTGGCGCCGAGCCGCGCATCGGTGGTGATCGCGCCGGTGGTGAGGTCGAGCAGGCCACGGTTGCGCGTCAGGGGCATGGGGCCGGGCACGGCGTCGCGGGCGACCGGGCGGCGGACATCGAGCAGGGCGTCTACGACCTCCCAGCGCGGTTGCGGATCGTTCGTGCTCCAGGCACGCGCGCCATGGTCATCGAAGACGACGACGCCCTGCGGGGTCGCGACCGGTCGGCGTCCTGCGTCGCCGACCGACCACCGCTGCGAGCCGTCCTCGGCCGCGAGCGCGGTCAGGGTGCCTGCAGCGTCCAGCGCGAGCACCGTGCCGTCACGGACCCAGGTCTCGATGGGGTGGAACGACGACCGTCGCTGGTCGCCGGCCGTCCCATCCGCGGTGGTCAGCCGGGCCGGTGAGCTGCGCCACCGCACCTGCCCGTCGTGGGGATCGAGGGCGTGCACGGTCGTGGGGGTGGTCAACAGCACCAGCCCGTCGCCGTCCTGCAGCGACCAACGCTCGATGTCCGGGTCGAGTGCGGTGCGCCAGCGTTGCTCGAGATCGGGCAGTCCGAAGGCGGTCAGGTCGCCGTCACGGCGCAGGAGCAGCAGCCCGTCATGGGTGAGGAGCTGAGTGGGCGCGACACCGTCGGCGGCAAGGGTCGGGCCACAGGCCAGGTGGCTGCCGTCGCTGAGCGTGCAGTCGTGGTCGGTGGCTACAGGCAGGTCGCGGGCGTCAGCGAGGCGGTCGAGCCCGATCCCGCTGCCATCGTCGTCAGCGGCTCGATCGGTCGGTGGGGCGTCGACGGTGGTGCCGCCGGTCACTGCGGAGAACAGCGCGCCAAGCGCGATCAGTCCCCCGATCGCTGCGATCGTGATGCTTGCGAGGCTGTGGACATCGCGCTGGCGGGTGGGCGGGCCGAGCGCGGCACCGCAGCGGCCGCACCAACGGGCACGGCGGGTGGCCCGGTCTCCGGTGGCTCGCCAGCCACAGGCAGGACAGCCGTGAGGTGCGGACCGACCAGGCCGATGCGTGACGGCGGCACCCCGGGCGTGCACCCGTCGGGTGGATCGGCGTGCCGTGTGGTGGGCCACGGCTCGAGGGTACGAGGGGTGGCGTGGCGGCGACACCCCGACCGGGAGCCGGTGCTGGCGCGCGGTTAGCATCCATGGTCGGGCGGACCACGAGCGTGCGGCAGCGGCAGCCGGGCGAGCGCCGCCCACCTGTCGACCGACGCCGAGGAGTCGCCGATGTCCACCTCCGACCGCTCTGGGGCCGGCTCCGCGGCGCCCGCGGGCCTGCTGGAGCGCGCCGGCCTCGACGCCGGGCGGCTGCCGGGTCACGTCGCGTTGATCATGGATGGCAACGGGCGGTGGGCGAACCAGCGCGGGTTGTCGCGCAACGCTGGCCACGAGGCAGGGGAGCAGGCGTTGTTCGACACCATCGAGGGGGCGCTCGAGCTCGGCATCGGTGATGTGACGGTCTATGCGTTCTCGACCGAGAACTGGCGGCGCCCCGCTGCCGAGGTGCGCTTCCTGCTCGACTTCAACGAATCGTTGCTCCTGCGCCGGCGGCAGGAGCTCTACGACCGTGGCGTGCGCGTGCGCTTCATCGGTCGTCGTCAGCGACCGGTGCCCAAGCGGCTGCTGCGTCGGAT
>JBKGZF010000104.1:0-7410 GCA_046545715.1 Nitriliruptoraceae bacterium
GATCCTGACCTACCGCGGACCGCTGGCGATCTGGTCAACCAGCTGCCGGAGGACGAGCTCGCCAGCCTGCTCCACCGCTACGCCGACGAGCGCTTCGCCCGGCACATCGCCCGCGGCATCGTCGCGGCGCGACCGCTGTCCACCACGATCGAGCTGGCCGAGGTGGTGCGCTCGGCCGTGCCGGCCGCCGCACGACGGACGGGAGGCCACCCCGCCACCCGGACCTTCCAGGCGCTGCGGATCGCGGTCAACGACGAGCTGGCGGCGCTGGACGCCGCTCTGCCGGTGATCCTCGAGCGTCTCGCTCCCGGTGGGATCGCCGTGTGCCTGAGCTACCACAGCCTCGAGGACCGCCGGGTCAAGCGCGCCTTCGCCGCGGCCGCTCGAGGCTGCATCTGTCCGCCCGGGCTGCCGGTCTGCGGCTGTGGGCGTACCCCGCTGGTCGAGCCCGTCGTGCGTCGGCCAGAACGCCCCAGCGAGGCCGAGCTGGCCGACAACCCACGGGCCTCGGCGGCCCGGCTGCGCGCCGTCCGGCGCCTTCCCGCCGACGACCTTGACTCCAACGACCTCGACACCGACGACCTCGACTCCGACGAAGGGTCGCCATGAGCGCCGTTCCCGCACCACTGCGACGTCGCAGCCAGGAGGCCGAGCAGCGCCACCTCGAGGTCGTCGAGCCGCCCGCGGTCCGGCACACCCTCGCCTACGCGCTGGTGATCATCACCGTCCTCGGGGCGGCGATCTTCGGTGCGGTGTCGTTCAACGCGCTCGCCGCCGCCGCCGCGGTCGAGGCTCGCGCGCTCGAGGCGGAGGTCGCTGATGCCGAGCGCAGCTACGGCCAGCTCGTCGCCGACGTCGCAGCGCTGGAGGATCCGGCACGGATCCGTGAGGCCGCCGAGGATCTGGGCATGGTGCCCGCCGGATCCGTGCGCTACGTCAGCGTCGAGCGCAGCCTCCCAGCCGATGGTGCGGTACCGCCGACCGACACCGGTCAGGGCTCACCGGATCCGCTCAAGCCGCTGCTCTCCGCGGAGCAGCCGTGACCGGTGCCCCGCGGCGACCCGGCCTGCGAGCGCCACGGCTGCGGACACGGTCCGGGGTCGAGACCGGCGTGCGTCGGTTGCGCTGGACGCTGGTCATCTTCGGCGTGCTCCTGCTAGTGGCGGTGGGCAAGCTCGTCGAGATCCAGGTGGTCAACGCCGACGCGTACGCCGAGAGCGGCGTCCGTCAGCGGGAGCGCACCATCGACCTCCCGGCCACACGCGGGCGGATCTACGACCGTGACGGCGACGTGCTCGCCACCTCGGTGGAGGCGGCGACCGTCTACGCCGATCCGCGCGTGTTCCGCCCCTCGAGGGCCGCAGATGGCAGCCGGGTGCCAGCCGGCGCCGACGCCACCGAGGTGGCCGAGGAGCTCGCCGACGTCCTCGATGCCGACGCCGACACCCTTGAGGAGCGGCTCACCGAGGATCGCCACTTCGTCTACCTCGGCCGTCAGCTCGATCACGAGGTCGGTCAGGAGGTCGAGGAGCTCGGCCTGCCCGGCATCGGCGTGCTGAGCGAGCCCCGTCGGGTCTATCCCAACGGCGAGCTCGCCGCACAGATCGTCGGGTTCACGGGGCTGGACGGCGACGGACTGCAGGGGCTCGAGGCCCGCTACGACCCGGTGCTCGCAGGCCAGCCTGGGACGCTGATGCTCGAGCGTGCACCGGGTGGGCTGGACATCGCCTCCGGGGTGCGCGAGCTGGTGCCGCCCGAGGTCGGCACCGATCTGGTGCTCACCCTCGATCGTGAGATCCAGCACGCCGCCGAGCGGGCCGCGAGCGAGGTGACCGAGGAGCACGATGCCCGGGGGGCCTCGGTGCTCGTGCAGGACGTGGTCACCGGCGAGGTGCTGGGCATGGCCAGCGCACCGGGCTACGACCCCAACGACCTCGGTGGCGACGGGGAGAGCGACACCTGGCGCAACCGGGCGGTCACCGACGTGTTCGAGCCAGGGTCGACCCAGAAGGCGCTGACCGTCGCTGCAGCGATGGAGGAGGGGCTCGTCGACGCGGAGACGACCTTCGAGGTGCCGGACGATCTGACCGTGCACGGCAAGCGGTTCACCGACATGAACGAGCACGAGACCACGACCTGGTCGGTGGCCGAGATCATGGAGCGCTCGAGCAACATCGGCACGATCCAGATCGCGCAGGAGCTCGGCGACGAGCGGCTCGACGGCTACCTGCGTGGGTTCGGCTACGGCACGACCAGCGGCCTCGACTTCCCCGGCGAGACCGCGGGGCTGTTGATGGACCACGAGCAGTGGTGGGGGACCTCGCTGCCGACCATCGCGATCGGGCAGGGGGTCGGTGTGACCCAGATGCAGATGTCGAGCGCCTACGCGACCCTGGCCAACCGGGGCAACGCGGTCGAGCCCACGTTGGTGCGCGGCACGGTCGGTGCCGACGGGCGGCTGACGCCGACCGGCTCCCCGCAACCGCAGCGGGTGGTCTCGACGCGGACCGCCGAGCAGGTCTCGCGGATGCTCGAGCGCGTGGTCGCCGGCGAGGACGGTACGGGCGCCAACGCCCGCGTCGAGGGCTACCGGGTGGCGGGCAAGACCGGTACCGCCCGCAAGCCTCGCGAGGGCGAGCGCGGCTACTCGCAGGAGTACGTGGCCACGTTCGTCGGCTACGCGCCGGTCGACGACCCACGGATCGTGGTCTCGGTCATGGTCGACGAGCCCGAGCCGATCTACGGCGGCGTGGTCGCGGCCCCGGTCTTCGCCGAGGTCATGGAGGCCTCACTGCGTGCGCTGCGCGTGCCGGCCGAGGCCTCCGACGACGACCTGTCCAGCGCGCTGACCGCAGCCCGGACCGAGCAGGGCGCCACCATGCGCGGGACCGTCGCCGGGGAGCCGTGAGCCCGCCCGCCGTGCGAGCGGGTGCGGAGGCGGGGCCGTCGGGCCGGGGCGGGTGCGCTGAACCGGCGAGCACCGACGTTAGGCTCGGTCGCTGTCGGGACCTTCGCCGTGTAGCTGGTTCCGTCCCCGTCGCGGACGGCCGTCGTCCGCGCGTGGCCCGTGTCGTCGCGACCGTCCCAGGGAGCCCTGTGACCGCACTGCTCTCCGACGTGGTGGCGGCCCTGCGCCGCGCGTCCCGGCACGGGCATGACCTCGAACTGCACGATGCGACCCACGACAGCCGCCAGGTCACGCCCGGCACCCTGTTCTGCGCGATCCCCGGCACACGGACCGACGGGCACGACCACGCCGCGGACGCGGTCGAGCGCGGCGCTGCGGCGTTGCTCGTCGAGCGCTGGCTGGAGCTGGAGGTCCCCCAGGTCCGGGTGCCCTCCGTCCGGGCGGCGACCGGCCCGGCGGCGGCGGTGGTGCACCGCCATCCGAGCGCGGAGCTGACCGTGCTCGGCGTCACCGGGACCAACGGCAAGACCACGGTCACCTACCTGCTCGAGGCGGCGATCGCGGCTGCGGGGCTCGGCAGCGGCGTCGTCGGCACGATCGAGACCCGCATCCACGGCACCCCCGAGCCAGGCGTGCGCACCACGCCCGAAGGCACCGACCTCCAGCGGCTGCTGCGGACCATGCACACCCGCGGGGTCGACGGCGTGGCGATGGAGGTCTCCTCCCACGGTCTCGATCTGCGCCGCGTCGACGGCACCCGCTTCGCGGTGGCGGCCTACACCAACCTCTCGCAGGACCACCTCGACTGGCACGGTTCGATGGAGGCCTACCTGGCGGCCAAGGCCCGGCTGTTCACCGCCTCGCTCAGCGAGCGGGGGGTGGTGTTCCTCGATGGACCGTGGGCCGCCCGGTTGCTCGACCAGGTCGAGATCCCGGTGACGACGGTCGGTCGGGGGGCTGAGGCGGACCTGCGCCTGGTCGACGAGCGGCTCGGTCTGGACGGAGGCTCCGCCCGCCTGATCGGCCGACATCCGCGAGGCGAGGACGGCGGCGACGACGAGGTGGAGCTGACCTTCAGCACCTCGCTGCTCGGCTCGTTCAACCTCGCCAACGCCGCCACCGCGCTGGCGACCGCGCTGGCTGCGGGGCTGCCCGCCGATGCCGCGGTCGCGGGCATCGCGGCCTGCCCCGGCGCGCCGGGGCGGCTCGAGCTGGTCCATGCGACCGATCCGGTGGTGCTGGTCGATTACGCCCACACCCCCGACGCGCTCAGCCACGTGATCGCCACCGTGCGCGATCTGCTGCCCGACGGGGCGAGGCTGACGCTGGTGGTGGGCTGCGGCGGTGATCGCGACCGTGCCAAACGCGCGCCGATGGGCGCTGCCGCAGCCAGGGCCGACCGGCTCGTGCTGACCTCGGACAACCCACGCTCGGAGGATCCCGCCAGCATCCTGGAGGTGCTCAGCTCGGGGGCGGAGCGCGCCATCGCTGACGGTGCTCCGGCACAGCTGAGCGTCGAGCTGGACCGCCGTCGTGCGATCGAGGTGGCACTGGCCGAGGCCGGACCGGACGACGTCGTGGTGATCGCGGGAAAGGGCCACGAGACCACCCAGGAGCTGGCCGATCGCACGGTCCCGTTCGACGATCGGGTCGTCGCCCGCGAGCTGCTCGCGGTCGACCACGGCGACCGGAGCCGGTCATGATCGCGACCGGTCTCGACCACATCGCCGAGGTCACCGGCGGCCACCTCGATCCCCCTGCCGAGGATCTCGCCGCGGTTGCCGAGGTCGACGCGGTGACCACCGATTCGCGGTCGGTACCGCCCGGCGCTGCGTTGTTCGTGGCCCTACGCGGTGAGCACCGCGACGGCCACGATCATGCGCAGCAGGCGGTGGCGGCCGGAGCGGTGGCGCTCCTGGCCGAGCGCCCGCTGAGCGAACCTGCCGTGCCCACCGTCGTGGTCGACGACACCTGGCGGGCCCTGCGTGAGCTCGCCCGCGATGTGCGTCGACGGGTGGACCCCGTCACCGTTGCGATCACCGGCTCGGTTGGCAAGACCACGGTCAAGGACCTCACCGCCGCCGCGGTCGCCGCCGGGCGTCGCACCCACGCGGCCAGGGGCTCGTACAACAACGAGCTCGGCGTGCCCCTGACGCTCTGTGGGCTCGAGGCCGACACCGAGGTCCTGGTCGCCGAGGTGGGTGCGCGCCAGGTGGGCGACATCGCCGACCTCGCGGACCTGGTCGCTCCCGATATCGCCGTGGTCACCGCCGTGGCCGCCGTGCACCTGGAGGTGTTCGGCTCGCTGGAGGCGGTCGCACGGGCGAAGGGTGAGCTGGTCGAGGCGCTCGGCCCCGACGGCCTTGCGGTGCTGAACCTGGCGGATCCAAACGTCGCAGCCATGGCTGCACGGGCACCCGAGGTGCTCACCGTCGCAACCGACCTGCCCGAGGCCGACGTGCACGCCGTCGACGTCCGGCTCGACCGCCACGCACGGGCCAGTGCCACCGCGGTCACACCGTGGGGCGGCGCGCGCCTCGAGCTCTCGCTCGCCGGACGGCACCAGCTGGTCAACGCGCTGTTCGCGCTGGCCGTCGCCGGCCGCCTCGGGGTGGATCCGACGGCCGCCGCGGCAGCGATCGGGGCGGCGACCGTGAGCCCCTGGCGGGGCGAGATCATCCAGTTGGGTGGCGTGACCGTGCTCAACGACGCCTACAACGCCAACCCGACCTCGGTCGCGGCTGCACTCGAGACCCTGGTCTCGATCGAGCGCTCGGGACGGACCGTCGCGGTGTTGGGCGAGATGGCCGAGATCGGCGCGGACTCCGCGGACGAGCACGCACGCATCGGTCGTCGCTGTGCCGAGCTCGGCGTCGACCTGCTGATCGGGGTCGGGGAGGTGGCAGACCGGACCGTGCGCGCCGCTGCCGAGGATGGCGACACCGAGGTGGTGCACGTCGCCGATGCCGTGGCTGCCGCCGACCACCTCGACGCGCGGCTGGCGCCCGGCGACGTGGTGCTGGTCAAGGCCTCCCGGGTCGCGGGCCTCGAGGAGGTCGTCGAGCGCCTCGGTGAGCGTCGTCGGGTGGAGGTGGATCCGTGATCGCCCTGCTGCTCGGTGGCGCGGTCGCCCTGGTGGCCTCGCTGCTGGGGACGCCGCTGGTCAGCAGCTACTTCCGTGAGCGCGGATTCGGTCAGCCGATCCGGGAGGAGGGGCCGAAGACCCACCAGTCGAAGGCTGGCACCCCGACCATGGGCGGCACGGCGATCGTCCTGGCCGCGGTGCTGGCGTTCGTCATCGCTCACCTGGTCGGCCCGCGGTTGACGGTGGCGGGACTGCTGGTCATGGGCACCTTCGTGGGCATGGCGCTGGTCGGGTTCGCTGACGACCTGATCAAGCTGCGGATGCGCCGCAACCTCGGCCTGAACAAGACCACCAAGATCCTCGGGCAAGCGCTGATCGCCGGGCTGTTCGGATGGATCGGGCCCACCTACGCGGGGCTGCCGAGCAACATCTCGGTGGTCGGGGGGATCGCCCTCGAGGTACCGATCTGGGTGTTCGCGTTGTGGGTCTTCGTGCTGCTGACCGGCGCCAGCAACGCCGTGAACCTCACCGACGGCCTCGATGGTCTGGCGGCCGGCTCGGCGACGCTGGTCTTCGGTGCCTACGCGTTGATCGCCTTCTGGCAGTTCCGTAACCCGGGCGACTACCCCCTGGAGGCTGGTGACGCGCTGACGATCGCCATCATCACCGCAGCGGTCACCGCGGCGTGCGCGGGCTTCCTCTGGCACAACGCACCGCCGGCGCGCATCTTCATGGGCGACACCGGCTCGCTCGCGCTCGGCGGCCTGCTGGCCGCCGTCGCCGTCGCGACCAACACCCAGCTGCTGCTGGTCCTGCTCGGTGGGCTGTTCGTGATCGAGACGCTGTCGGTGATCCTGCAGGTGGCGGTGTTCCGCACCACCGGCAAGCGGTTGTTCCGCATGGCCCCGATCCACCACCACTTCGAGCTGCTGGGCTGGCAGGAGACCACCATCATCGTGCGGTTCTGGATCGTTGCGGGGATCGGGCTCGCCGCTGGGCTCGGGGTGTTCTACGCCGAATGGGTCAACCGGGCGGGGCCGCTGTGAGCACGCGTGACGGTGACCGCAGCCCACCCGTCGAGGCATCGCGCCACGATGGGTGGCTGCGGCGGCTGCATCGGCGTTGGCAGCCCGGTCCGTGGACGGGCGAGGCCAGCGCGCTCACGCTGGTGACGGCACTGCTCGTGGTGCTGGGCCTGGTGATGAGCTTCTCGGCGTCCTTCGTGCCGGCCGCCGAGGCCGGCGATGCCTTCGCGATCCTGCGCCGGCAGCTGGTCTGGGCCGCGATCGGCATCCCCGCCTTCTGGCTGGCAGCCGGCCTCGACCACCGCGTCTGGCGACGGCTGTCATGGCCGCTGCTCGCGATCGCGGTGATCGCCCTGCTGCTGGTGCTGATCCCCGGCGTCGGCGCGGAGCGC
>JBKGZF010000105.1:0-7387 GCA_046545715.1 Nitriliruptoraceae bacterium
ACCCGCCGCAGGGGCTGATCGACGGTGCGGCGGACGTGGTACCTCGCGAGGACACCGAAGGTGGCGCGAGGTGAGGATCGACATCCTGACCATCTTCCCGACGTGGTTCGAGGGGCCCTTGACCACCTCGCTGCTCGGCGCCGCGGTGGAGCAGGGAACCCTCGACGTGCGTGTGCACGACCTGCGCGACTGGACCGTCGACCCGCACCGCTCGGTCGACGCGGCGCCGTACGGCGGCGGCGCAGGGATGGTGATGCGTCCGGACGTGTGGCTTGCGGCGTGCGAGTCGGTGTGGAACGACCTGCCGCCGGAGACGACGGTGGGCCGCGACGCGCCACCGGAGGGGGCGCGCTACCAGGCGGGGGCCGAGCGGCCGCGCACGGTCCTGCTGACGCCGCGGGGTCAGCGCTTCACCCAGCAGCTGGCGAGCGACCTCGCTGCCGAACCACGGCTGGTGCTGCTGTGCGGGCGCTACGAGGGGATCGACGAGCGGGTCCACGAGCTCGCTGCCACCGACGAGGTCTCGATCGGCGACTACGTGCTCCTGGGCGGCGAGGTGGCCGCAGCCGCGGTGGTCGAGTCGGTGGCCCGGCTGGTCCCCGGTGTGCTCGGCAACGCGGCCTCGGTGGCTGACGAGTCCTTCACGTCCGGATCGCTCGAGTACCCGCACTACACCCGGCCGGCAGCGATCCGGGGACACCGCGTGCCCGAGGTGCTGACCTCGGGCGACCATGCGGCGGTGGAGCGCTGGCGCCGTGAGCGCTCCGAGGAGCTGACCCGTCGCCGCCGCCCCGACCTGCTCGATGGCGAGCGGTCGGAGGGCTGAGCCGGCTCGTCGGGCGGGATCGATCACCGCCGGGCTGCACGAGCTCGCCACGCTCGGTTGACCGCCGGTCGGCTCAGGCCGTATCCTCCGTCAGCCGCCAGCCGGCTCATCGTTCCGTGCGCCCTGGAGCCCCCACATCCTGACGGGGATCCACCGTGCCGCACCCGGCCTGGCTGCAACGGCGGCCCGCGTGCGCTGCGGTCTGCCGTCCTCGCCCCACCCGTGCCCGTGTCACCTCGGAGACGCCATGAACAAGGTCGATGTCGTCGAGCGCTCCCGCATGCGGGATGACATCCCGGAGTTCTGGCCGGGCGACAACGTTCGGGTCAACGTGCGTGTCGTCGAGGGCTCCCGTTCCCGGGTCCAGGCCTTCGACGGCGCCGTGATCGCCCGCAAGGGCGGCGGCCTGCGAGAGACCTTCACGGTGCGCAAGGTCAGCTTCGGCGTCGGGGTCGAGCGCACCTTCCCGGTCCACAGCCCGGTGATCGAATCGATCGAGGTGCTGCGGCGGGGCAAGGTGCGTCGCGCCAAGCTCTACTACCTGCGTGATCGGGTCGGCAAGAAGGCGCGTATCAAGGAGAAGCGCGAGGTCGCACGCTGACCGCAGCCTCCTTGGCGAGGTGGCGGCGGCGCGGACCGCGGTAGGGCGGTCATCACCGGCGACGAGCGACGACCACGGGGTCACCGCAGGTAGGGTCTTGGCTCATGGCAGCTGACCGCAACGCGGATGATCGCGACTCGCAGTCGGACGAGCGCTCCCGCCCGGACGACGGACGCGGGCACGAGACCCGGCCCGGCGTCTCCCCGGACGATGCACTGTTCACGGCCGCGGACGCGCCGCCCGCCGATGATCGTCCTGCGCCCGTGGAGCGCGACGTCGGGCGTGCTCCCGTGCGACCCGAGCCCAACCGGTCTGATGAGCGTCGGGCGCGCTCGTCGAAGCGGGACGGCTCGTTCCTGCGTGAGCTGCCCGTGCTGTTGTTGGTCGCCCTGGTACTCGCCTTCCTGCTGCGGACCTTCGTGGTCCAGGTGTTCTACATCCCCTCGAGCTCGATGGAGGAGACCCTCAGCGTCGACGACCGCATGGTGGTGGAGAAGATCACCTACCGGCTGCGAGAGCCCGAGCGTGGCGAGGTGGTGGTCTTCGAGGGCGACGAGCTCGGCGCGATCGATCCGGAGGCGACCGTCGCCGAACGGGTGGTCCGTGGCGTCGGCCAGTTCGTCGGTCTCGTGCCGACGAGCGCACGCGATTTCGTCAAGCGGGTGATCGGGCTGCCCGGTGATCGGATCGTGATCGAGGACGGCCTGGTCACGGTCAACGGTGTGCAGCTCGACGAGCCCTACGTGACCTACGACGATGCCTCGGACTTCGGGCCGGTCACGGTGCCCGAGGGCTCGCTGTTCTTCCTCGGCGACAACCGGCCCAACTCCTCGGACTCGCGCCGCTCGCTCGGCTTCGTTGACGAGGAGGCCGTCGTCGGTCGTGCCGCAGCGATCATCTGGCCGCCGGACCACGCTCGGCTGCTCACCCGGACCCGCCACGACCTCACGGCGTCGGACAGCTCACGGCCCACCACCTCGACGTCGGACCCGGATGCCGGAGACGGCTGAGCATGGGGCGCCGGGCCAGTCAGCGTCGAGCGGTCCACCGGTCCGCGTCCGGGACGGTGCGACTGCCGGCCGTGCCCGGATTGCACGTCGAACGCGGCCACTGGGCCGACGGCGCGGTCGTGGCCGGGATCGACGAGGTAGGACGGGGGGCGTGGGCCGGCAAACTGACCGTCGGTGCGCTGGTGCTGCCGAGCGACCGGCGCATGTACAAGCTGCGTGACTCCAAGGTCCTCGACCCGGGCCGCCGCGAGGAGCTCGCTTCGCGGTTGGAGTCGTTCGCTGTCGGGATCGGCCTCGGAGACGCCTCCCAGGAGGAGATCGATTCCCTGGGCCTCAGCGCGGCACTGACCCTTGCGGCCCAGCGGGCCGTCGCGGCGCTGCCCCTGCGCCCCGATGTGGTGCTGCTCGACGGGGACCGCGACTTCCTCGGCGATGCGGATGTCCGGACCGAGCTGCTGCCCCGCGGTGATGCCTCCTCGGCGTCGATCGCCGCCGCGTCGATCGTCGCCAAGGTGGCACGTGACCGCTCTATGGTGGCTGCGGCTGAGCGCTTCCCCGGCTACGCCTTCGAGCGCAACAAGGGCTACTGCTCACCCGACCACCGTGCGGCCCTGGAACGGCTCGGCCCGTGTGCGCTGCACCGTCGGACGTGGGCGCCCGTGGCCGCAGCGCAGACCCCGCGGCTGCCACTGCAGTGGTGAGCTTGCCCCATCGGCGAGACCCGGCGGAGTGCAGGGGGGTCTCGCTACCCTCGAACGACAGCGTGCTTGCGTGCGTGGCGATGGAGGTGGTGTGAACCCCGAGGAGCTCGACGCCTACGAGTCCGATCTCGAGCTGTCGCTCTACCGCGAGTACCGCGACGTCGTGCGGCTCTACCGCTACGTCGTGGAGACGGAGCGGCGCTTCTACCTGTGCAACTCGGTTGAGGTGACCCCGCACGAGGACGGGGCCCCCTGGTTCGAGCTGCACCTGACCGACGCCTGGGTATGGGACATGTTCCGCCCGGCGCGATTCCTCCGGGAGGTGCGGGTGCACACCTTCCGTGACGTCAACATCGAGGAGCTGGTCCACGACGACCCGCAGCTGCAGGACTTCCTCGACAGCTAGCCGGTTCGGAGGCGCGAGGTGGGGTTCAACGCGACGCGTCGTTACCGCGACGGCAAGAACAACGACCTCTGGCTGCTCGTGGTCGCCGTCATCGTGCTCGGCGGTGGACTGCTATGGGGTTTCGGCGTGATCTGAACGATGCCGCCGTAGCTGGTGCGATGTCCACAGGTGGTCCTGAGCCCATGGTCGTGGCGCTTCAGCGGGTACGTACGGTCCGGCCATGGACCCCACAACCCACCACCGTTCCCTCTCCAGAGAACTGGTCGAGGCCGTCGCCTCGGTCGGGTCGCTCGGTCGGCGCGGCGAGTCGCTCGCCGCTCACCATCTGGTCACCGACGACGCCCTTACGATCCTCGCCCGCAACTGGCGGCTGTCCTCCGGCGAGTTGCGCGGCGAGCTCGACCTGGTCGCGGTCGAGCCCGACACGGCGATGCTGGTGGTCTGTGAGGTCAAGACCCGGCGTGATGCGGAGCGCTTCGGAGGTGCGGTCGCGGCCGTCGACCACCGCAAGCAGGCGCGCATCCGGGCACTGACCGCCGCCTTCCTGCGCAGCGACCGGAGGCGCTACCGGGGGATACGCCTCGATCTGGTGGCGATCGATCTTGGGCGCACGCCACGGCTGACCCACCTGGCGGGCGCCCTGTGACCGCGGCGCACGGGGTCCTGGCTGCGATCCACGGTGTCACCCTGCTCGGGCTCGAGCCGCGCCCCGTCCAGGTCGAGGCCAGCATCGGCCCGGGCCTACCCGGTCTGCGGTTGGTCGGGCTGCCGGATGCGGCGGTGCGCGAGGCCGGCGACCGCGTGCGCACCGCTCTGCAGCGCAGTGGCTTCACCTGGCCGGGTGAGCGCCTGGTCGTCAACCTGGCCCCCGCGGACCTGCCGAAGGTCGGCAGCGCCTTCGATTTGCCCCTCGCGATCGCCGTGCTGGTCGCGACCCGACAGCTGCCAGCTTCGGCGATGACCGGAACATGGGCGTGCGGTGAGCTCGGGCTCGATGGCACGGTTCGACCTACCGCAGGGCAGCTGCCGGCTGCCGCCGGGGCGCGCGATCTGGGTGCCAGCCGGTTGCTCGTCCCGCTCGAAGCAGCACCTGAGGCGGCGCTCGTCCCCGGGTTGAGCATCGTGCCGGTCGCCAACCTCGCCGAGGTGGTGGCGGTGCTCGGCGGCGAGCAACGTCCCCGTCACATCGAGCCCGCCCCGGTCCTGCTGCCCGACGACGGGCCCGACCTCGCTGAGGTGCGAGGCCAGCCCGTCGCCCGTCGAGCGCTGGAGGTTGCCGCGGCCGGTGGTCATCACCTGCTGCTCAGTGGCCCGCCGGGCTGCGGCAAGACGATGCTGGCCCACCGGCTGCGCGGCCTGCTGCCGCCCCTCGACCTCGACGCCGCACGTGAGGTCGCCGCGATCGCATCCTTGGCTGGCGAGCGCGCACCCGACGAGCCGCTCTCGCTGCGACCGCCGATGCGCGAGCCGCACCACAGCGTGACGGCCGCAGGACTCGTCGGAGGTGGAGCTGGCGTGCCGCGTCCGGGTGAGCTGACCCTCGCCCACCATGGCTTGCTGTTGCTCGACGAGCTGCTCGAGACCCCGCGTGCCGTGCTCGACGCGCTGCGTCAGCCACTGGAACGTGGTCAGGTGGTCCTGACTCGTGCGAGGGTGCGCGTGCGCTACCCGTGCCGGGTGCAGCTGGTAGCCGCCACCAACCCGTGCCCATGCGGCTCGCTCGGCAGTGACACGCGACCGTGTACGTGTCGACCCGACCGCATCGAACGCTACCGATCGCGTCTCTCTGGGCCCCTGCTCGACCGGTTCGACCTGCAGCTCGAACTGCGCGCGGTGTCGCGTGAGGCGTTGGCTGCGCCACCGGACGGCGAGTCCACTGCGACGGTGGCGAGCCGGGTCGCCACGGCGCGCGCGCTCGCCGAGCGACGGTGGGGGCCGGGGACCCTCAACGCCGAGGTGCCGGTCGCCTCACTGCGGCGCAGCTGCGACCCACCGGCGCTCACGCGTCTCGCTGATGCGCTCGACGCTCTGGGTGCCTCGGCGCGGGCGTTCGACCGCGCGTTGCGGGTGGCGCGGACCGTGGCCGACCTAGCCGGTGCTGACCTGGTGGCAGGCGATCACGTCGACGAGGCACTGGCCTACCGGCTGCCGACGCTGGTGGGGTCCGCATGACCGATCCGAGCGGCGAGCCACCACCGCGGCGAACGGTCGATCCGCGCGCGGCGCTGAGCACGGCGGCGGTCGAGGTCGCCCCGGAAGGCACCGACCCGCAGCTGCTCGGGGACGTCGTCGCCTGGCTGGTCGCCCCCCGGCACGGCCCCACGGGACTGCGACGGGCGGTCCTACGCCAGGCAGCCGACGAGGTAGCGGCCGCGTTCCGTGCGGCCCTGCCGGATCGGCCGGACGCGGATCAGGCCATCGCCGCTACCTCGACGCTGCGGCGCTGGGCAGAGCTCGGCTGTCGGGTCGCGCTGGTCGGTGACCCGGCGTTCCCGGGCCGGCTCTCGATGTCCTGGGGGCACCACACCGTCCCGCCGCTGCTCGCCTGGCGCGGCGAGCTGGGTGACGGACCCGCTGCCGCGATCGTCGGCGCCCGGCGGGCCACGAGCTACGGCACCGGCGTCGCCGCCTGGCTGGCGGGCACCGCCGCCCGTGCGGGCGTGCGGATCGTCTCAGGCGGGGCCGTGGGGATCGATGCGTCAGCTCACCGTGCAGCGGTCGACGAGCTCGGCGCCACCACGGTCGTGCTGGGTTGCGGACACGGCGTCGGGTATCCCCGCGTGCACGCCACCGACGGGGGACTCTTCGACCGGGTGGTGGGTGGCGGCGGAGCGATCGTCTCCGAGCTGCTGCCCGACCAGCCCCCCAACGCCGGGCACGTCCGTGAACGCAACCGCGTGGTGGCCGGGATCAGCGATCTCACCGTCGTGGTCGAGGGAGGGCAGCGTTCGGGCGCACTGCTCACAGCCGGTGCGGCGGCCGAGCAGTCTCGAACGGTGTTGGCCGTACCCGGTGACGTCCGAGTTGCGGGCAGCGCCGCGCCGCACCGGTTGCTGCAGGAGGGCGCGGGGATCTGCACCCACCCGCGCGATCTGCTGGAGGCGCTCGGCCGCGACGCCGGCGATGGGGGCGGCACGGATCAGGGCCCCGCGGCGGACCCCGGGACGACGAGCCCGCGGGCGAGCTCGCTCCCCGATGACGTCCACCGGCACCTGGTCGGCGCGTGGCCGCGCTCGGTGCTGATCGATGACCTGGCAGCCGCGACCGGGCGCGCCACCGGTCCGCTGCTGGCCGCCGTGACCCGTGCTCAGGTCGCCGGTGAGCTCACCATCGGTGCAGACGGTGTGCGCCTGCGGCGGGGCTGACACGCCAGGGTGAGTCCCTGCGCGTGAGCCACATACGGGTACGGACCTTGACAACAACCACAGCTCCAACGAGCATCATCGCGTGCCTCCCGAAGGAACCTCCACCGCCCGGGCCGCCGCGCCCGGTGCTGCGTCGCGCCCGCTGCCTGCGCTTCGCGCGCCGCCATCGTCGACGACGGTGGACCCGGATCCGTGGACCCGGGCGCTGACCCAGCTGGTCGACCACGTCGCGCTCGAGCGTGGTCGCAGTGACCACACGGTCGCTGCCTACCGTCGCGACGCGGCCGATGTGATCGCGGTGCTGCGCGACGGCTGGGGGCTCGATGGTCCCGAGCAGGTGGACCTGCGCTCGCTGCGCCGTTACCTGGCCGAGCTCGAGCAGCGCGGCTACGCGCGTAGCACGCGTGCGCGGCGCACCTCGACGTTGCGGATCTGGTTCGGACTCCTGGAGCGACGCGGCGTGATCAGCGCCGATCCG
>JBKGZF010000106.1:0-7369 GCA_046545715.1 Nitriliruptoraceae bacterium
CAGCTGGCCGGCGTCGAGGTCGACCCGAGCCGCCCGGCGATCATCGCCGAGGGGCTGACCGAGACGTTCCGCCTCTACCACGAACGGCCGGTCGGCTTGAAGGAGCGGCTCTATCGGCTGCGACGCTCGTCGTTCACCGACTTCAACGCGCTGGAGGACGTCTCCTTCGCCATCGACCACGGCGAATCGGTGGCTGTGATCGGCCACAACGGCTCGGGCAAGTCAACGCTGCTCAAGCTGCTCGCGCGGATCCTGCCCCCCGACCGTGGCACGGTGACCACCAACGGCCGGGTCGCCACGCTGCTGGAGCTCGGTGCCGGGTTCCACGGCGACCTCAGCGGGCGCGAGAACATCTACCTGAACGGGGCCATCCTCGGGCTGTCGCGCGCCGCGGTCGAGGAGCGGTTCGACGAGATCGTCGACTTCGCGGGGATCCGCCACCTGCTCGACACGGCGGTACGTACCTACTCCTCGGGCCTGTACGTGCGTCTCGGCTTCGCGATCGCGGTCACCCTCGATCCCGACATCCTGCTGGTCGACGAGGTCCTGGCCGTCGGCGACGCCGAGTTCCAACAGCGCTCACTGGATCGGATGCGATCGGTCCGCGACGCTGGCAAGACCTTCGTGCTGGTCAGCCACGACCTGGAAGCCGTCCGCGAGCTGTGCGACCGGGCGATCGTGCTCGACCGTGGCCGCATCGTGTTCGACGGTGCGGTCAGCGAGGGCGTCGAGCTCTACCGTCAGCGCCTCGCCGCACAGCCGGTGCGCGCGACGCCGGCGCGCTCCGACGCGCGCCGTGTCCGCATCGAGGAGGTCTCGCTGCTCGGTCCGGACGGGGCACCCGTGGCCGAGGTGCTGCCCTCGACCAACCTGACGCTGCGGGTGCGCCTGCACGCACTGGAGCCGGTCGACGCCTGCAGCGTGGCCATGACCATCACCCGTGCGGACGGCACCCACCTCTACGAGGTGCACACCACCTGGCACGGCTTCGGCGTGGGGCCGCTGGCGGTCGGCGAGGAGGCGACGGTCGACGTGCGGTTCGTCGCCCACCTGCTGGCTGGACGGTACGCGGTGGCGGTCGCCGTGACCGACACGGCGGGGCGCAACACCTGGGCGGTGCGTGCCGATGCCGCCCCCTTCGCGGTCCAGCCGGCACCAGGTGGGGCCGGCCTGGTCGACCTGGCGGCCACGGCCTCCGTCCTGGAGGGGCCGGCCCGTCGGCTGGAGGACGGGCCACCGAGCGGGCCACTGCCCCTGCCGCGGCTCGAGCGTCGCCGTGCCCGAGGCTGACCCGGTGCACGTCGCTGCGATCATCGTCACCTACGACAGCGCAGCGCACCTGCCGGCCTGCCTCGAGGGGCTCGCGGCACAGACCCACCACGACCTCGAGGTGGTGGTCGTCGACAACGCCTCGCGCGACGGGACGCGTGAGCTGCTGCGGGCGTCCACGCTGCCGACGGCGGTCGTGCTCAACGAGCACAACCGCGGCTTCTGTGGCGGCGTCAACGACGCACTGGACCGACTCTCGCCCGCGGTCGAGGCGGTGCTGCTCATCAACCCCGACGTGGTCGCCTCGCCGACGTTGGTCGCGCGACTGGTCGAACGCCTCGGCTCAGACCCCGGTCTCGGCAGCGTCCAGCCCACCCTGATGCGTCCACAGCAGGGAGTGTCTGGGCGCGCCGTGCTCGACAGCTGTGGTCACGAGCTCACCTCGGCTCGGCTGCCGCGCAACCGCGGGGAAGGGCTCGAGGACGACGGTCGCTTCGCGGCCGGTGGCGAGGTGTTCGGCGTCACCGGGGCGTGCGCGCTGCACCGTCGCTCGATGCTCGAGGACATCGCCTGGCGCGATCACGACGGTGGGCGCGAGGTCCTCACCGAGGATCTGATGGCCTACTACGACGACATCGAGGTGGACTGGCGGGCACGCTGCCGCGGCTGGCGGGCCTACCACGAGGCCGGGGCCACGGCCGTGCACGAGCGGGGAGGCTCGGGGCCGCGTCGCACGGCGTGGGTCGAGGCCCTGAACTGGTCGAACCGACTGCTGGTGCTCGCCACCTGTGACCAGCCCCGGCTGCGGGACCTGCCGCTGATGGTGATCACCACGCTGCTCAAGACCGTCGAGCTGGCGGTGACGGTCCCGCGTGCGCTGCCGATCGCGCTGGGACGGTTGCGGCTGCTCCCGGCTGCGCTACGGCGGCGCCACCAGCTGCTCGCGCGCGCCCGGGTGCAGCCGCACCAGGTGGTGGTGGCACACGCGGTCCGGTTCCGGTGGGCACCGTGGGTGCGTACCTGGTGGCGGCGGGTCCGCAGCCAGCGCTAGCCCCCTCGCCGTCGAGAGCGCTCGGAGCACCGGCGTGGTCGCTTCAGCGCTCCTCGAGCACGGCGTCGAGGTCGACCTCGCTGCGGTCGGGTGGTGGGCCATCGGCGGGGTAGCCGATCGCCACCATGCCGAGCGGCTGCCACGCGTCCGGCAGGTCCAGCTGCTCGCGAACGCTCGCGGGACAGAACGCCGTGGAGCTGATCCACGCGGATCCGAGGTCGTGGGCGGCCAGGACGACCTGGAGGTTCTGCAAGGCGGCACCGCCGCTGAGCACGAACAGGTCGCGTTCCCCTGTGCTCCGCCGCAGGTCGGGGTAGGTGTGTGCGTCCTCCAGGCTGACGAAGGCTGCCAGCAGCTCCGGGGCGACCCGCAGGACCGCGTCGGAGCGCGCGATGCGTCGCTCGATGCGCTCCGGTTCGAGTCCATCGGCGTGGAGGTCGTCGCGCCAACGCTGCGCCATGACGTCCAGCAGCGGAGCACGTGCGGAGCCCGACAGCCTCACGAAGCGCCAGGGACGGCTGCCATGGGGCGCGGGCGCGGTGGCCGCGGCACGGACGGCGGCCTTCAGCGCCAGTTCGGGGACGGGGAGGTCGGCCCGGAGCCGTCGTACGGTGCGGCGACGGGTCACCGCACGCTCGGCGGCTTGCGGGCCGCCGACGGTGAACAGATCCACCTCCGGCGGCCGGACGAGGTCCTGTCCCGTGCCGTGCGGGGTCGAGGGATCGATCCCGCGCACGAGCACGAACGGGGTGCCGCTGGCCTTGTCGCGGACCAGGTCGGCTGCGGCGGCGATCGCGTCGGCCACCGCGGACTCGGTGACCTCGAGCCGCCGGCCGTCCAGATCGTTGGTTCCACGCTCGTCACGGAGCGCTGCTGTGCCCGCCACGCCGAGCGCGACGTCGGTCTGCCCGAGTCGCCACGGCCGTCCGAAGGTGTCGGTGACGATCACCCCGACCTCAGCTCCTGAGCGTTCGCCGAGCTCGGCCCGCAGGTGGGCGGCGGAGGCGTCGGGGTCCTCGGGCAGCAGCAGCGCGCGCCCGTCGGCGACGTTGGACGCGTCGACACCGCCGTTGGCGGCGACGAACCCGTGCTGGGTCCGGGTGATCGTCACCCAGGGGGACTCCGCGACGATCGAGCTCGCCTGGTCACGGGCGAGCGCGCGGCGGGCCTCGCGCGGGTCATCGTGACCGTCCGGCAATTCGACCTGCCTGCCTTCGACGAGGCTGACCGCTTTGGACGCCACGCACACCACGTCGCCGTCGCGCAGCTCGATCCCGGCCTGCCCTGCAGCATCGAGCAGGACGCCGGCGAGGTCGTCACCGGGACCCAGTCGGTGGGTGGTCGTCAGCGGCACGACCGTCACGGTGGGGTTCACGCCGCGCTCCGCAGGCGCTCAGCCAGGGCGATGCACTCCCGGGCCAGGCTGGCCGCCACCTCGACGTCGTCCATCAGGGTGTCCGTCGCGACGCAGGTGGGCCCGGCCGCGCCGATCGACTCGACCGCGTCGGCGTCGCGGGTGTCGACCACCCAGCCGTCGAGCAGGCCGCCGTAGTGGCGCGCCACCCCCGCCGCCGATACCTCCGCGCCAACGGCGGGCAGCAGCTTGTGGGCCATGCCGCGCACCACCTCGCCACCGATGATGGGTGAGACGCCGACGACCGGCGCCGGTGTCGCCGCGACCGCCTCACGGATGCCGGGCACCGCCAGGATCGTGTCGATGGAGACCACCGGGTTGGAGGGGGCGACCAGCACCGCGTCGGCATCGATGAGGGTCTCGACGACCCACGGTGCCGGTCGGGCTGCATCGGCCCCTTCTAGGCGCACCGAGGCGACCTCCGGCTCGCCCCGCTCGCGCACCCAGTACTCCTGGAAGTGCAGGTCGCGACCGTCGGTGGTGGTGATGCGGGTCTCGACCGGATCGTCGGTCGCGGGCAGCAAGCGCAGCTCGAGGCCGAACGCCGTGACGATCTCCTCGGTCACCTGCGAGAGCGGCACGCCCTGGCCCAGACGCAGCGTGCGGTGCAGGTGGGTGGCGAGGTCGCGGTCACCGAGGGTGAACCAGGGCTCGTGGCCGAAGCGCTCGAGCTCCCGCGAGACGGTGTAGGACTCCTCGGCGCGGCCCCACTGCCGCTGGGGATCCACCGCGCCAGCGAGCCAGTAGGTGATCGAGTCGAGGTCCGGGCAGACCCGCAGCCCGAAGCGCGTGAGGTCGTCGCCGACGTTGACCACGGCCACGACCTGATCAGCGGGGACCGCCCGGGTGAGGCCGCGCAGGAAGCGGGCGGCTCCGACCCCACCTGCAAGGACCGCGTACACGCCACCTCCGCCTGGTCTCGCGTCCCGGGGAGCGTAGGGCCGCGGCGGCGGGCTGCCGTTCCCCCGTCTCCGGCCGCGCTGCTGCCGGCCCGGATCCGGTGGCAGATAACCTAGACAGAAGACTTGACAAAAGCTGTACAGACCCTGATACTTCAGCTCCGACCACGACGGAGACGCGACCATGGCCACCGCCGAGCTGAGCCTCCCCCGCACCGACCGGGCCCCCCGGGCCGCCGCCCTGACCACGGTCAGCGACGAGGCGCTCATCGTCGCCGTCGGCCGCGGCGACCAGGACGCCTTCGCCCTGCTGCACGCACGCATCGCACCGCGGGTCCTCGGCGTGTCACTGCGGGTCCTGCGTGACCGTGCCATCGCTGAGGAGGTCGCCCAGGAGGTCCTGGTGGAGGTGTGGCGCAAGGCCGACCGCTTCGATCCCGAGCGTGGATCGGCCACCGGCTGGGTCACCACCCTCGCCCACCGGCGCGCGGTCGACCGGGTCCGCAGCGAGCAGGCCTCGCGCAACCGCGATGAGCGCGTCTCGCGCCGCGACGACCAGCCAGCGTTCGACGCCGTCGCCGATGAGGTCGAGCTCGGGCTCGATCACTGGCAGGTCCGGCAGGCGCTGGCGACGCTCACCGAACGGCAGCGTGAGGCGATCGAGCTGGCCTACTTCGCTGGCCACACCTACCGCGACGTTGCCGCCGTGCTCGGCGTCCCCGAGGGGACGGCGAAGTCCCGGCTGCGTGACGGCCTGCAGCGTCTCCAGGTCGCACTGGAGGGGCTGGTCTAGAGGGGCTGGCCTAGCCACTTGGCCACCACTGGTCGTGGGTAGGAGCCGGGGGTTCCCCAAGCGATTGTGGTCTGGCCTTGACCGATCGAGCTCGGTCGTGCAGGATGACAGCCATGTAGTTCCACCGCTGTCGACGAGCAGGAGCGGTTGGTGGCCACCCTCACCGAGCTCACGGCCAAGCTCGCCTTCGATGCCGACGACCGGGCATGGACGCTCGAGGCCAAGTGCCTCGACGCCGATCCGGAGGCCTTCTTCCCAGAGAAGGGCGGCTCGACCCGGGAGGCCAAGCGCATCTGCGCGACCTGTCCGGTGCGCGAGGAGTGCCTCGACTACGCCCTGAGCAATGACGAGCGGTTCGGCATCTGGGGTGGGCTCTCGGAACGGGAGCGCCGCCGCGCCAAGCGACTCACCGCCTGACGGGCTGACCGGGCCTGCCCCGCGCGGGCCGTGATCCTCACCGGCGCACGGTCCCCCAACAGCGGTGACGACCACCGTCGGACGGTCGTGGTCGGGTCGGGGCGCACAGGGCCCTGTGGTACCGTCCCCGCGTTCTGACGGACCGCTCCGCCCGTGAGGCTGCGCCCTGGTCACCGTCGCCGTCGCGCGCCCGGTGGGGCGCGACGAGCCCGGGAAGCGCGTGCCGTCGTGAGCCTCACAGGTCGGTCCGCCGCAGGCCCCAAGGAGCGCCACGTCCGTGTCGGACACGAGCACCACCGCCCCGTCGGTACTGGTCGTGTTGGTCGCTCACGACGGCGCCGCATGGTTGACCGAGACCCTCGATGCGCTCGAGGCCCAGAGCCATCCGGCGATCGAGGTCGTCGCGGTCGACAACGCCAGCGCCGACGGGTCACGTGACCTGCTGCTGGACCGCCTCGGTGAGGACCGGGTGCTGGTCGCCGACCGCGACCTCGGCTTCCCATCGGCGGTGTCGATGGCGCTCGATGCGCGACGAGCGCCGGACGCGCCCTACGTCCTGACGCTGCACGATGACCTCGCGCTCCACCCCGATGCGGTCGCGGAGCTCGTCGCTGCGATCGAGGCCGATCCCCGCCTGGCGATCGTGGGCCCCAAGCTGCGCGCCTGGGGGCCATCACGTCAGCTGCAGTCGGTCGGCTGGACGATCGACATCACCGGCCGTGCCGACAGCGGCGTCGACGTGGGCGAGCTCGACCAGGGCCAGCGCGACCAGGATCGTCGCTGCCTCTACGTCTCCACCGCCGGGATGCTCCTGCGCCGGGAGGTGCTCGAGGAGCTCGGACGGTTCGATCCGCGCTACCACGTCTTCCGCGACGACCTGGACCTGTGCTGGCGTGCCTGGCTCGCCGGACACGAGGTCGAGGTGATCCCCGACGCCGTCGGTGAGCACGCCGGCGGGGCCTCCAACTACCTGCGGCTGGGCCAGACCCGGTTCCTGGGACCGCGCTACTTCGCTGAGCGCAACACGCTGCAGACGCTGCTCAAGAACTACGCCCCGCTGCGGCTGCTGCTGGTGGTGCCGCTGTTCTTCCTCGTCGGTGTGGCCAAGCTGCTCGGCTTCCTGCTGACCCGCAGGGTCTCGGACGCCTACCAGACCCTGCGCGCATGGGCCTGGAACCTGCTGCACCTGCGTGAGACACGGCGCTACCGCCGTGAGGCGCAAGCCCGGCGCACCCGCTCCGACGCCGAGATCGCCGAACTGTTCGGCCGCATCGGGCCGCGGATCCGTGCCTACGCCGAGGCCATGGCCTCCTGGGTCGCCGGCGGCGACGTCGAGGCAGAGCGTCCGCTGGAAGAGCAGCCCGCCGAGGACGCCCACCCACGCAGGCCGTCGCTCGCCCGGCGGGTCCTGTATCTGCTGCGACGCCGTCCGACGCTGGTCGCCGGCAGTGCGCTCGTGATCCTCGTGCTGGTCGCGGTCTGGCCGCTGCTGCTACCTGGAGAGCTACGCGGCGGGGAGCTGGGGC
>JBKGZF010000107.1:0-7313 GCA_046545715.1 Nitriliruptoraceae bacterium
GCCCGCTCCAACGCCCGCTGCGATGCCCGCCCCGATGCGCCTGCCGGGACGCCTCCCCGTATGCGCGATGGTCACAGCTCCACCACGTGCAGCCAGTCACGGTAGGCCTCGACCTTGCCCCGCACCGCGTCGATGAAGGTGGACTGCACCGCCTCGGTGATCGGCCCGCGGGTCCCGATCCGGTAGCCGGCGACCTCGCGAACCGGGGTCAGCTCCGCGGCGGTCCCGGTCAGGAAGATCTCGTCGGCGAGGTAGAGATCGGTGCGCTGCAGCGAGGTCTCGACCACCTCGAAGCCGAGGTCGCGTGCGATCGTGATCACCGACGCCCGGGTGATCCCGGCCAAGGGACCGTCGGCCAGCGGCGGGGTGTAGATGACCCCGTCGCGCACCACGAAGATGTTCTCGCCGGTGCCCTCGGCGACGTAGCCGTCCTCCGAGAGCATGATCGCCTCGTCGTAGCCGGCACGCTGCGCCTCGACCTTGGCGAGCGAGGAGTTGAGGTACTGCCCGTTGGCCTTGCCGGAGGGCGGGATCGTGTTCTTGCCGATGCGGCGGAAGGAGCTCATCATCACCCGCACGCCGTTGATCAGGGCGTCCTCGCCGAGGTAGGCGCCCCACTGCCAGGTCGCGATCGCGGTCTGCGGCTTGGATGGCAGCGGGTTGAGCCCGATCTCGCCGTAGCCCAGGATGATCGTGGGCCGGATGTAGCAGCCCTCGCTGTGGCCGTTGACCCGGATCAGCTGCTCGACGGCCTCGACGAGGTCGTCGAGCGACCACGGTGACTCATCCAGCGGCGGGTAGAGCCGTGCCGAGCGTTGCAGGCGCTCGAGGTGCGGACGCAGCTGGAACACCGCCGGGCCGGTATCGGTCGGGTAGGCACGGATGCCCTCGAACACGCCGTAGCCGTAGTGCAGCGTCGGGGTGAGCACGTGGACGGTCGCCTCGTCCCAGTCGACGAGCTCACCATCCATCCAGATCTTGTCAGCCTTGGGGAACGGCATGTCGGTCCTCTCCCTGCCAGGTCATCACATCGCTGCGCGCCCGTAGCACACGCCGGGTCACGACTCGGCGACCAACTGCAGCAGACGGTCGCCCACGTCCTCGGTGGAGTATCCCACGCCGTCAGGGACGGCACCGTCGCGCTCGGCCAGCAGCGCGGCGACGGCGCCGTCGATCCGCTCGGCGGAGCGCTGCTCGCCGAGGAAGGCCAGCAGCTGGCCGAGGCTGAGCACCGCCGCGACCGGGTCGGCACGGCCGGTGCCGGCGATGTCGGGCGCCGAGCCGTGGACGGGCTCGAACATCGACGGGTGGGTGCGGGTGGGATCGAGGTTGCCCGAGGCGGCCAGACCGAGCCCGCCCTGCACCGCGGCACCGAGGTCGGTGATGATGTCGCCGAAGAGGTTCTCGGTCACCACGACATCGAAGCGCTCGGGCTGGTTGACCAGGTACAGGCAGGCGGCGTCGACGTGGACGTAGTCGCGCTCGACGTCGGGGAAGTCGGTCTCACCGACCTCGGTGAAGGTCCGCATCCACAGATCGCCGGCGTAGCCGAGCACGTTGGTCTTGTGCACCAGCGTGAGGTGACCGCGCCGCGCTCGGGCGGCCTCGAACGCGTAGCGCACCACCCGTTCCACCCCGTGGCGGGTGTTGACGCTCTCTTGGGTGGCGACCTCGTTGGCGGTGCCGCGGTAGAGGACCCCGCCGGCGCCGGCGTAGACGCTCTCGGTGTTCTCACGCACGCACAGCAGGTCGCAGCGCTTCGGGGTCAGGCCGGCCACCGGCGAGGTGACACCGGGGTAGAGCTTGACCGGACGCAGGTTGACGTACTGGTCGAAGCTGAACCGCAACCTGAGCAGTAGGCCGCGCTCGAGCACGCCCGGTGGCACCTGCGGGGTCCCCACCGCGCCGAGGTAGATCGCATCGAAGCCGCGCAGCTCCTCGAGCGTGGTGTCGTCGAGCACCTCGCCGGTCTCGAGGTAGCGACGGCCGCCGAGGTCGTACTCGACACGCTCGGTGGTGAACCCGTCGAGCTCGGCGAGGCGGTCGAGCACCCGGCAACCCTGGGCGACGACCTCCGGGCCGACACCGTCCCCGCCGACGATCGCGATCCGGTGGTTCACGGGGCAGTTCCTCGGTCACGCGACGACACCACGCAGGCACGCGGCGACACGGTAGTCGGGGCTGGTCAGGACAGCGGATGACCAGGACAGCGGATGGCCAGGGCCGCAGACGGCCAGGGCAGCGGGTGCCTAGGCCACCGGGTGCGCAGCGGCACCGTAGTCATCCGTCGGGCGGCGAGCGGGCACCGCCGTGGCGTTCGTGCACGGGATCGTCGTCAGCGGCCGAGCGCTGACCTAGACTCGCTCCGCAGAGCGGTCCCAGGCGCCCCCAGGCGATCCACCGTGAGTGCACGGTCGTGCAGCCTGGATCGGACGGCCAGATCCAGGGGCCGGGTCCAGTGCCCGGACCACGGGCGTCAGCTGGCAGCACCGGACCGCACGTCGATCAGGGAGGGTCGTCGCGGCACGACATCAGGCCAGGAGCGCAGGCGTTCGAGCACCATGAGGCAGCGGTTCCGAGCGACCTACGAGGAGCCACCCGCTGAGAACGAACTGCTGAGAACCAACTGCTGAGAACCAACTGCTGAGAGCGAACTGCTAGGAACAGACCGGTCGAGGACGACGGGTCGAGGATGACCAGCCTCAAGCGATGGACGGTTCGTGCCGTCTACCGTTACGCAGTCAAGTATGAAGCCAAGTACGACCAGACCCGAGAGCATCGGAGGGGAACGTGAGCGAGGGGCCGAACACGCCACCTGGAAGCAGCGGATCATCGGAGAACCAGCCGCCGCCACCTGGGCAGGGCCAGTCACCACCACCGCCAGGAGCGGGTCAGAACCCGCCCCCGGCGCCGCAGGCACCACAGGGGCAGGCCAGCCCCGGGATCGGTGATCCCGCCGACCTGACGACGCGCCTGGTGGCTCGCGTGATCGACGCCATCATCCTGTTCATCGTGAACATGATCGTGGTGACCACCTTGGTCGTCGGCGCGCTCTTCGGCGGCTCCTCCGGTTTCTTCGGCGGCTTCAGCCTCCCAGGCCTGATCAGCTCGGTGATCGGCGCCGTGATCTACGTGGGCTACTTCGCCCTGCTCGAGTCCAGCCGCGGGCAGACGATCGGCAAGATGCTCATGAAGGTGCAGGTCCAGGGGCCGGACGGCCAGAACCCGACCATGGAGCAGGCGCTCAAGCGCAACGCGTGGCTGGCGCTGTCGATCATCCCCGTGATCGGTGGACTGCTCGGGCTCGCCGCGGCGATCTACATCATCGTCACCATCAACAACAACACCCAGACCCGACAGGGGTGGCACGACGAGTTCGCCGGCGGTACCAAGGTCATCAAGATCGGCTGACCGCCGACCCGACGCCGGCCAGGTCAGACGGGCCACGACCTCCACGGTCGTGGCCCGTTGCTCGTCGGCCGAACCAAGCCCGAGCCGAGGATCGCCATGACGCTGGACAAGCCGGCCCTGCGACGTGCCCTGTTGAGCGCCGAGCCGTGGCTCGCGGCCACCGAGGTCGGCCCCCAGGCGGTCGACGCAGGCAGCTGCGACCGCTGCGAGGACGCGCCGCGGCTGCTGCCCTTGTGCGGCCCGGCCGGTGCGCAGGCGGTCTGCCGTGGCTGCGCAGAGCAGCTCGGTGATGACGGCTGGTGCGACGGGCACCGCGACGAGGGCCGCGAGGCCAGGACCTGGGCCTCGGGCCTGCCCGACCACTGGGCCGACGCGGTCGTGCTGTGGTGGGTGGCGACCGGTGAGGTCGGACTCGACCAGCTGGCCGCCACCGATCGCAGCCGACTGGCCCCTTCCGTGCGTGAGCTGCTCCCCGATCGGTGAGCCGAACGTGGTGCGGCCACGACCCTGACCACGTCTCGACCGGGTCGTCGCGAACGTTCACCCCTCCCACACGGGGCTCAGCGACGGTCCGAGCGTCGCGGCAGCACTCCGTGGTCGCCCAACAGGGCACGCAGCGTCGCGGCGTCGGTGAACCGGTGCGCGAGCAGGCCGAGCTCGCGCGCTGCAGCCACGTTCGGGGGTCGATCGTCGACGAAGAGCACCCGTTGTGGTGGCAGCTCCAGCTGTGCCAACAGCCCCCGGTAGAAGGCAGGATCCGGCTTGCGAACGCCGAGGTGGCAGGAGGCGACGAGCAGCTCGAGCCGACCGGCGAGCGGACCAGCTGCCAGTTCCTCGATCCACACCGGGTAGTTGGTCGCTGCGACCCGCAGCACCCGGCCGTCGAGCTCGTCGAGCAGCTCACGCATGCCGGGCAGCCAGCGGGTGCCGTCACGGCGCGCTTGGTGGAAGGCGCCGCGATCGGCGACGACGCCGGCAGCATCGAACGCCCGCCAGTAGGCCTCCTCGTCCAGCTCGCCCCGCTCGAACGCCGGATGGACCGTCGGGTCGCGACGAGCGCTCAGCTGCTCCAAGCTCAGGCCGGTCGCCGCGTGCAGCGCCGCTCGGAACGGATCGCTGAGCAGCGTGTCCATCACGTCGAAGGCGATCGCGGCGATCAACGGCAGGGTTCCTCTCGGGCTGTTCGACGGTCGACGCGGCGCTGCTGCGGACGCTACGACCGATCACCTCCGCACGCGCGCACCCGGCGTGCAGCGACCGACGCGCTGCTCGCGTAGCGTTCGGAGGCGACGCCGCCCTGGCCGGGCGGTCCACCGAGGGAACCACGAGGCAGTGATGAGCGACCTGCGTGAACGCCTGGCCACGTCGATCGACGGACGCCACGATGAGCTGGTGGCGCTGTCACGCGCGATCCACGGCGATGCGGAGCTCGGCTTCGAGGAGCACACCTCGTCACGCCGGGTCGCCGATGCCCTGGCAGCCGGGGGGTTCGAGGTCCAACACGGCGTCGCCGACCTCGATACCGCACTGGTCGCGACCGCTGGCTCCGGCGAACTGACCATCGGCATCTGCGCTGAGTACGACGCGCTACCGGAGATCGGCCATGCCTGCGGCCACAACATCATCGCCGCCGCCGCGGTCGGCGCGGGTCTCGCCCTCGCCGAGGTGGCCGACGAGCTCGGCATCACCGTCAAGGTGCTCGGCACACCGGCCGAGGAGGGCGGTGGCGGCAAGATCCTCATGCTCGAGCGCGGCGCCTTCGACGGCCTCCACATGGCCATGATGGTCCACCCCGCCCCTTACGAGTTCCCGACGCTCTCCTGCCTGGCGGTCCAGCACTTCAACGTGCACTACGCCGGGCGCTCCGCCCACGCCTCGGCCTACCCCCAGCTCGGTCGCAACGCAGCGGATGCGCTGACCGTCGCTCAGGTCGCGATCGGGCTGCTGCGCCAGCACATCCGGTCCACCGACCGGATCCACGGCATCGTCACCCACGGCGGTGACGCGGCCAACGTCGTCCCCGATCGCACCGTCGGCCAGTGGTACGCACGCGCCGCCACCCTGGACGAGCTCAGCGAGCTCTACCCGCGCGTCCAGGCCTGCTTCGAGGCCGGGGCGCTGGCCACGGGCACCGAGGTGACCTTCGAGGAGCCGGGACCGGCCTACTCGGAGTTCCATCCCGACCCCGACCTGCTCGCCACCTGGGTCGACGAGGCGACCGCGCTCGGCCGCAACTTCCCGGCGCCCGGTGGGCCGGAGGAGGGCATCAGCGGCTCGACCGACATGGCCAACGTGTCGCTCGCGATGCCGGCGATCCACCCGATGCTCAGAATCGATGCCGGTGGCGCGGTCAACCATCAAGCCGAGTTCGCAGCGGCCTGCATCACCGACTCCGCCGACCGGGCGGTGCGCGACGGCGCGCTCGGCATGGCCCGCACGGCGCTGGTCGCCGCGAGCGACCGGGATCTGCGCGAACGGCTGCTTGCCACGACCTACCGGCACGACCGCTGATGCAGGCGGACGATGCCCACCGCACGGCCTACCGGCGGCTCGGCGGCAGCTGTGACGACCCAGCCTTGCGGGCGCTCGGCTGGCACATCGACGGTGACACCGTCGCGCTGCGCTACGCGATCGACGGGCTGGGCGAGCTGACCGAGACCGTCCGCTTCCCGGACATCGACCTGGCCGAGCGCATGGACTCCGCGACCGCCGGCGCGATCGACCTGCTCCACCTCGCCGCCCTCACCTCCTACGTCAAGGCGGCCATCCCCCGCCGCGTGATCGTTCCCACGACCGATCCAGCTGCGCTCGCGATGCTCGAGGCACTGCTCGACCATGGGCTGGCGGAGTTCGCCGCCGTCAACGACCTGGACCTCAGCGACTGGTTCGAGGTGGTGGCCGACCCGGACGTGGCGTTGGCCGACAACCGCGACGTCGTCGACGTGGGCACGGCCGACGGATCGCCGGCAGGCGGGGTCCTGACAGGTGGGGGCCCAACAGGTGGGGTCCTGGTGCCGGTCGGCGGCGGCAAGGACTCTGCGGTGACCGCGATGCTGGCCGTGCGGGCCGGGCTCGACGCGACCGCCTTCGCGGTCAACCCACGCCCGTCGATGCAGCGCACCGCCGAGGCTACGGGGCTCGAGCTGCTGGCCGCCGAGCGCCGCCTGGACCCCACGCTGCTGGCCTGGAACGACGCGGGTGCGCTCAACGGCCACGTGCCGATCACCGCGATCGTCGCCTCCATCGCCTGCGTCGCCGCGATGCTCACCGGCCGTGGCGACGTGCTGATGTCGAACGAGGGCTCCGCCGACGAGCCGACCCGGACGGTCGATGGCCGCCCCGTCAACCACCAGTACAGCAAGACCGCCGCGTTCGAGGCGCTGCACGGCGCGGCGATGAGGGCCGCGACGGGCGGTGCCACCCGCGCGCTGTCGGTCCTGCGCCCGCTGCCGGAGCTGGTCGTGGCCGCCTGCTTCGTACAGCTGGGTGCCCCGCTCCACGCGGTCAACAGCTGCAACCGCGCCTACTCCCTCACCGGCCAGCGCACCGAGTGGTGCGGGCGCTGCCCCAAGTGCCTCTTCGTCGAGCTGATGCTCGCGCCGTTCATGACACCATCAGCCTTCCGCGAGGCGACCGGCTTCGATGCGCTCGCCGACCCGCAGCTGACCGAGCGGTTCGCCGACCTCACCGACGCGGCCCGCAAGCCCTTCGAGTGCGTCGGCACCGTCGAGGAGGTGCAGCTCGCCCTCGACCTGCTCGCCGACGATCCCGCCTGGCGCGACCACCCGGCTGTCACCGCACTGGGGCGTCCGGATGCCGACGCCACCGCCCGGTTCGCCGCGATGGTCGCAGCCGTCGACACCTCGTCGCTTCCTGGGCGCTACGCAGCCCCGCTGCAGGAC
>JBKGZF010000108.1:0-7297 GCA_046545715.1 Nitriliruptoraceae bacterium
GTGCAAGAAGACGTCCTCGAGGTCTGGCTCACGGACCTCCACCCCGGTCACGGCCGCACCTGCTCGACCGACGGCATCCAGCAGCGCGGGCAGCCGCCCCGCGGCTCCCTCCAACAGGCAGACGATCGCGTCGTTCTCCACATCGACCGAGCCGAGATCCGGGAGCTGGCGCAGCGACGCCGCCGCAGCCTGCGCATCACCGTCCACCGTCAGATGGACCAGGTCATCACCGCCGACCATGGCCACCAGGGAGCGACGTGAGCCCTCGGCCACCAACCGGCCCTGGTCGATGATGCCGATGCGGTCGCACAGGCGCTCCGCCTCCTCCATGTAGTGGGTGGTGTAGAGCACGGCCATGCCGTCGGTGGCGAGAGCCTCGACAGAGGCCAGGATCGCGTTGCGTGACTGCGGATCGACCCCGACCGTCGGCTCGTCGAGGATCAGCAGCTCCGGGCGGTGTAGCAGCCCGATCCCGATGTTGAGGCGACGCGTCATCCCGCCGGAGAACGTCGCGGCGCGGTCCCCCGCGCGGTCGCTGAGCCCGATGATCTCCAGCGTCTCGTCGATGCGCGAGGTCAGCTCTCCGCGCTCGAGACCGTAGAGATGGCCGAAGAAGCGCAGGTTCTCCCGAGCGCTCAGATCCGGGTAGATCGCAACCTCCTGGGGCACCAGGCCGATCGCGGCCTTGGCCGCGGTCGCCGTGGGAGTCAGCGGGCGACCGACCACGAAGACCTCGCCGGCGTCCGGACGCAGCAGCCCCGCGATCATCGAGATCGAGGTGGTCTTGCCGGCACCGTTCGGCCCGAGCAGCCCGTAGGTCTCGCCACGCTCGACCGTCAGCGAGACGTCATCGACCGCCTGCAGCGACCCGAACGCCTTGCGCAGCCCCGTGCAGCGCAGCACCTCGTCCACCGCATCCTCCCGGACCAACCGCACCCACGGGGATCTTGCTCCAGCTCAGACGTTGGCGGCCTCCATCGACGCCAGCTCACGCTTGAGATCGGCCAGCTCGTCGCGAAGCCGCGCGGCGTACTCGAAGCGCAGGTCGCCAGCCGCCTCGTGCATCTCCTCCTCCAGTCGCTGGATCAGCGCGCGCAGATCCTCCTGCGGCAGCTCGTCGGCGTCGACCTCACCGGCAACCGGGGCGGCGGCGGGCATCTCATCGGGAAGGTACTCCTCGCCGAGCTCCTCAGCCCGTACCGCGGCGATGATGTCCCCGACCCGCCGTCGTACCGTCTGAGGATCGATGCCGTGCTCGAGGTTGTAGGCGATCTGCTTGTCACGTCGCCGCTGCGTCTCGTCGATCGCCTGACGCATGGCATCGGTGATCTGGTCGGCGTACATCACCACGCGACCGTCCACGTTGCGCGCCGCACGACCGATGGTCTGGATCAATGAGGTGGGTGAGCGCAGGAAGCCCTGCTTGTCCGCATCGAGGATCGCCACCATCGACACCTCCGGCAGGTCCAGGCCCTCCCGCAGCAGGTTGATGCCGACCAGGACGTCGAACTCGCCGAGCCGTAGGCCCTTGAGGATCTCGACCCGCTCGACGGTGTTGATGTCGGAGTGCAGGTAGCGAACGCGCACACCGTTCTCGGTGAGGTAGTCGGTGAGATCCTCCGCCATCTTCTTGGTCAAGGTGGTCACCAGCACCCGCTGCTCTGCCGTGACCCGCTCACGGATCCGCTCCATGAGATCATCGATCTGCCCCACGGTCGGCTGGGTGACGACCTCGGGGTCGACGAGTCCGGTCGGACGGATGATCTGCTCAGCGATCGTGTCCGATTCCCGCCGCTCGTAGGGTCCGGGCGTCGCTGAGATGAACAGCCGCTGGCCGATCCGTACGAGGAACTCGTCGAAGGTCAGGGGCCGGTTGTCACGCGCGGACGGCAGGCGGAAGCCGTGCTCGATCAGGCTGTCCTTGCGTGAGCGGTCGCCCTCGTACATCCCCCCGATCTGGGGCACGGTCACGTGCGACTCGTCGGTGAACAGCACGAAGTCGTCGGGGAAGTAATCCAGCAGCGTGTATGGGGCCTCGCCCGGCTGCCGACCGTCGAAGTGCCGTGAGTAGTTCTCGATGCCGTTGCAGGAACCGACCTCCCGGATCATCTCCAGATCGTGGTTGGTCCGCATGCGCAGGCGCTGTGCCTCGAGCAGCTTGCCCTCCCGCTCGTACTGGGCGAGCACCTCCTCGAGCTCGGCCTGGATGGAGGCAAGCGCCCGCTCCAGCGCCTCCTGCGAGGACACGTAGTGCGATGCGGGGAAGATGGCCGCCTGCTGGATCGGCCGGCTTACCTCGCCGGTGAGCGGATCGACGCGCGTGATGCGATCCACCTCGTCACCGAAGAACTCGACCCGGATCGCCCGCTCGTCGTCCGCGGGGAACACCTCCAGGGTGTCGCCGCGCACCCGGAAGGTCCCTCGTACGAGGTTGAGATCGTTGCGCGCGTACTGCAGGTCGACGAGCTTGCGCATCGACGCGTCGAGCCCCGCCTCCTCCCCCGGGCGTAGAGCGAGGACGTGGTCCTCGTACTCGAACGGCGAGCCGAGACCGTAGATGCACGACACCGAGGCGACCACGACCACGTCACGACGTGATAGCAGCGCCATCGTCGCCCGGTGTCGCAGACGGTCGATCTCGTCGTTGATCGACGAGTCCTTCTCGATGTAGGTGTCGGTCTGCGGTATGTAGGCCTCGGGCTGGTAGTAGTCGTAGTACGAGACGAAGTACTCGACCGCGTTGTCCGGCAGGAAGTCGCGGAACTCGTTGGCGAGCTGCGCCGCCAGGGTCTTGTTCGGCGCGATCACCAGACACGGCCGCTGGACCCGCTCGAGGACCTTGGCGGCGGTGAAGGTCTTGCCCGTACCGGTCGCACCGAGCAGCGTGACGGCACGCTCACCTGCTTCGAACGCGGCGGATACCTCCTCGATCGCCTGCGGCTGGTCGCCGGCGGGCTCGAAGTCGCTGACGACCCGGAAGGGGGTGTCGTCACGCAGGTTGCGATGCAGCTGTGACCGGTCGCTCATGATCGCAAACGTACCCCCGGGGCCCGCCCCCGCTCATGTGCCAGCCACGTCAGTCCTCGACCGCCGCCACCTTGAGCTCGTCGTAGAGCGCGTCGACCGCCGCGTCGAGCTGCGCGAGCGTCCCCTCGTTCTCGATCACGTGGGTGGCGACGGCCCGGCGTTGCTCGTCGCTGGCCTGCGCCCGGAACCGCGCACGGACGTCGTCCTCGCTCAGTCCGCGCTCCTCGACGAGGCGCCGCAGCCGCAGCTGCGCGTCGGCGAGCACCACGACCACCGCATCGAACCGCCGATGCTGTCCGGTCTCGACCAGCAGGGGGTGGTCCACCACGACCAGTCGCCCGTCGGGGACCGACCCGGCGAGGTGGGCGATCCACTCCGCGATCCGGGCCGCGACACGCGGGTGGGTGATGCGCTCGAGCTCGGCCCGCGACTCGTCGTCGACGAAGGCGAGCGCCGCCAGCCGAGCCCGATCGAGGCTGCCGTCGGGCGCGATGACCTCGCGGCCGAACCGTTCGGCGATCTCCTCGAGAGCGGGCTCCCCCGGCTCCACCACCTCGCGCGCGACCGCATCAGCGTCGATCACGTCGCAGCCATGCGCTGCGAGCCGCGCGGCGACGGAGGACTTGCCGCTGCCGATCCCCCCGGTGAGCCCGATCAGGTACACGTGCTCACCTCGTCGCCGGGTGCCTGCTCGCCCGCGGCGATCAGGCGGGGTCCTCCTCGTCCTCCTCGGAGCCCTCGTCCGTATCCGCAGCCTCAGCCTCGTCGCCGGTGCGCTGCTCGTCGGTCGCGGCCTCCGGCTCGGCTGCCGCTTGCTGTTGCGCATCCGCTTCTGGCGCTGCGTCCTCCTGCGGCGCGTCCGGCTCGTCCGGCGCCTCCGGCGCGGCCGCGTCGGTCGGTGGCTCGGCCGCGACGCCGGCGCCCTCCTCGTCGTCGGCCATCTCCATCTCCGCCAGCGCCATCTCCTCGGGGCTGAGCGACTGGTCCTCCGGCGCGCCGAGGCCCGCCTGGGCGAACGCAGCTGCCATCGTCCCGCTGGGACCGCCCTCCTCGCCGGAGGAGTAGGCGGTCTCGACCGACGGGGTCGACTCGTAGGGCTCCTGCTCGGTCGGCTCGGCGGGCGCCTGCGCCTGCTTGAGCGAGAGCGAGATGCGACGCCGCACGGTGTCGATGTCGATGACCTTGACCTCGACCTTGTCGCCCACGTTGACGACGGCCTCGGGCACCTCGACGTGACGCTCGGCGAGCTCCGAGATGTGGACGAGCCCCTCGATGCCGTCGGCGACCTTCACGAACGCGCCGAACGGCACCAGCTTGGTCACCTCACCGTCGACCACCTGGCCGACCTGGTGCTCACGCGCGAAGGCCTGCCATGGGTCCTCCTGGGTCGCCTTGAGCGAGAGCGAGACCCGTTCACGCTCGAGGTCGACGTCGAGCACCTCGACCTCGACCTCGTCGCCCACCTCGACGACCTCCGAGGGGTGGTCGATGTGCTTCCACGACAGCTCGGAGACGTGGACGAGACCGTCGACACCGCCGAGGTCGACGAACGCGCCGAAGTTGACGATCGAGGAGACGACGCCGCCGCGGACCTCACCCTTCTGCAGCGAGGTCAGGAAACGCTCGCGGAACTCGCTCTGGGTCTCCTCGAGGAACTTGCGGCGCGAGAGCACCACGTTGTTGCGGTTCTTGTCGAGCTCGATGATCTTGCACTCGAGGGTCTCACCCACGTAGGGCTGCAGGTCGCGCACGCGTCGCATCTCGACCAGCGACGCCGGCAGGAACCCACGTAGCCCGATGTCGACGATCAGGCCGCCCTTGACCACCTCGATGACCGAGCCCTGGACGGTCCGGTCCTCCTGGTAGATGCGCTCGATCGTGCCCCAGGCGCGCTCGTACTGAGCGCGTTTCTTGGACAGGACGAGGCGTCCCTCCTCGTCCTCCTTCTTCATCACAAGCGCTTCGACGACGTCACCGACGGCGACGATCTCGTTCGGATCGACGTCCATCTTGATCGACAGCTCGCGGGAGGGGATGACCCCCTCAGACTTCCAGCCGATGTCGAGCAGGACCTCGTCGGGGTCGACCTTGACCACGACGCCTTCGATGATCTTGCCGTCCTCCATGGCGGTGACCGTCCCCTCGAGGGCGGCTTCGAACTCCTCGTCGTCGAGATCGTTCTCGACGATCACGTCACCGGTGGAGGTCATGGTTCCGCCCGGGTCCTGGCTGACGACGACGGGGTCGTTCGGCGTCTCCGGGGCGGCGTCGGGGGCGTCGGGCGTGGTGCTGGTCTCGGGGGTCTCGGACATCGGGGCGTCGGTCTCTCGTCGATGGTTCGGGTCAGGGTAGGGTCGTGAGCGACGCGGGCCGCTCCACGGCGATCGATCCGGCACCGCCATCCGTTCGGTACAGCGGCGATGCGGTGGATCGTGTCATCACTTCACGACTGGGTCACCACTCCCTGGGGGAGCTCGGTGCACGGTGATCGCACTGGGCGCGCAGCCTACCCGGCCAGATGACCGCTGTAGGGTCGCAGGGGCTAGGGACGGTGTCAATGCCGCACACCGACGGGCGGTGACCGTTCACCGCAGCCAGGCAGCGAGGAGCCGGACATACCCGCAGCCCGCGACCAGCAGCCGACGACGCCCACCCCCCGCGCGGGGGGCGCGGACGGTGGCCTGCGTCGCCACCCCGACGGCCGGCGACGCTGCTGGTGGTGCGGCGACCACCCCGACTACATCGAGTACCACGACACCGAGTGGGGCGTGCCGGTGCACGACGACCGCGCCGTGTTCGAGAAGCTGTGCCTGGAGGCCTTCCAGGCCGGGCTGTCCTGGCTGACGATCCTGCGCAAGCGTGATGCGCTGCGTCGTGCCTTCGCCGGCTTCGACCCGGCGACCGTCGCTGCGTTCGGCCCCGACGAGGTGGCAGCGCTGCTCACCGACAGATCGATCATCCGCAACCGCGCGAAGATCGAGGCGACGATCGACAACGCCCGGGCGTTCCTGCGGCTCACCGCCGCCGGGCAGAGCCTCGCCGCGCTGGTGTGGTCCCACCGCCCCACCACGAACCCACCACCGCCGCGCACCCCCGCGGACATCCCGGCGGCCACACCGGAGTCGACCGCGTTGTCACGAGCGCTACGTGCTCACGGTTGGCGCTTCATCGGTCCGACGACCTGTTACGCGACGATGCAGGCGCTTGGCGTGGTCGACGACCATCTCGTGGGCTGCTGGCGTCGCGACGGTTGAGCACCCCCCAGACGGGTACCGTCGGTACCACGCCCCCAGCCCGACATCGCCCGTGATCCAGGAACCCAACGTGCAGCTGCGCCGTCGCCGACGTCGTCCGAAGGTCACCCTCGAGACGCAGCCCGACGCGCTGCCGAAGACGGGGCTGTTCACCGAGCCGTTGGTCGTCGCTGCGCTCGACGTGCTCGAGCCGGAGACGCTCGATGACGACCAGCGCCGTGCCGCCTTCCGTGTGGAGGTCCGAGACGCCGAGGGACGGCGCTGCCCCGATGTCGCCGTCGAGGCCACGGTCGCAGGACCACACCGCCAGCGGACCGTCCAGGGGACCACCGACATGCTGGGACGCATCCGTTTCCGCATGGCCGGTCCACCCGGTCGCTACCACCTCGAGCTGACCGACGTCGGGGCGGGCGGGCTGGCCTGGGACCGCGCTGCGGGGCCGACCACGGCCGAGGCCGAGGTCGCCGCCCAGGGGTGATCCCGAGCTGCCCCGGCAGGCGGGCGCCATCACGGTCGGCCCGCGGCGACGTGCAGCGACACCTCGCATCGCACCTCGCCAGCCAGTAGCGTCGATGGCACCGTTCGTTCCAACCGGACGGCACACCAGCGAGACACCAGCGAGGCAGCGACATCGACGACGCGGCGACGCGACAGCGCGTCAGCATCCAGCGGGTAGGTCCCTGCGTGCTGGACGGGCGCTACCCGGCCAAGGCCGTCATCGAGCAGCCGGTCGAGGTCACGGCAGACATCGTCTGCGATTCCCACGAGGTCCTCGGTGCGGTCGTGCTCCACGCTGCGGGCGATGACCGCAGCTGGTCGGAGGTGCGCCTCACCCATCAGGGCAACGACCACTGGACCGCTGCCTTCACACCGCACCAACTCGCAACCCACCGCTTCACCGTCCAGGCCTGGGTCGATCACGCGGCCACGTGGCGCCGGGACCTGCAGCGCAAGGCCGATGCGGACGCGGTCGAGGCCGTCGATACCCAGACGCTCTCTACGTCGGACGGCGACGG
>JBKGZF010000109.1:0-7274 GCA_046545715.1 Nitriliruptoraceae bacterium
CCCACGAGATGAACTTCGCCCAGGAGGTCGCCGACCGGGTGGTGTTCATGGACGACGGGGTCGTGGTGGAGGAGGGGCCGCCGTCGCAGGTCCTGGTCGATCCGCAGCACGGTCGCACGCGTCGCTTCCTGCAGATGGTCCGCTGAGCGCGCCGGATGGGTGCCGCCGCACCCGACCGTTCGTGCGGGTCGGGTGCGGGCGGACGTCGCTAGGGTTCCCCGCCCATCACGAAGGCCTGCGATGACGATGCTCGAGCCCGTCAGCGAGCACGACCTACTGCTGTTCTGGGTCGCGTTGGTGGTCCTGCTGGGTACCGCCCGTGGGCTCGGCGCGCTCGCCCAGCGTCTCGGGCAGCCGCCGGTGGTGGGTGAGCTCGCCGCGGGGATCCTGGTCGGGCCGACGGTGTTCGGTCGCGTCCTGCCGGATGTGGCCGGTTGGCTGTTCACCGGGGACGCGGTGCCCTCGGCGATGCTGCTCGCGGTGGCCTGGCTCGGGATCGTCCTGCTGCTGCTGGTCACGGGGTTCGAGACCGACCTCGGGCTGTTGCGTCGGCTCGGCCGGCCGGCGGTGAGCATCTCCGCCGGCAGCCTGGTGGTCCCGTTGGCCATGGGCTTCGGGCTCGGCTGGGTGATGCCCGAGGCGTTCTGGGGGGAGAACGCCGGGCGGCTGGGCTTCGCGCTGTTCGTGTCGGTGGCGCTGAGCATCTCGGCGCTGCCGGTGATCGCCAAGATCCTGGCCGACATGAACCTGATGCGCCGCAACTTCGGTCAGCTCACGATCGCGGCGGGGATGGTCAACGATCTGATCGGCTGGCTGCTGCTGGGCGCGGTCGTCGGGGTGTTCACCGCCGGCAGCTTCGACGCCGGTGCACTGGCGATCAGCTTCGGGCTCGTCCTCGCCTTCCTGGTGGGAGCGCTGACGATCGGGCAGCGCTTCGCCGACGGCATGCTGCGGCAGGCGCGCCGTGTCGGCGGTTTCGGCGCAGCGCTCTCGGCCACCTTGTTCACCACGTTCGTGTTCGGCGCGATCACCCAGGCACTGGGGGTCGAGGCCGTTCTCGGTGCGCTGATCGCCGGGATCATCCTCGGTCGTTCGCGCTACCAGCGCAGCGACGTCAAGCGCTCCATCGAGGTGATCGGCAACGAGGTCTTCGCGCCGATCTTCTTCGCGGCGGCAGGGCTGTACGTGGACCTCGCCGTGCTGCTCGAGCCCCAGGCACTGCTGTGGATGGTGATCGTGCTGGTGGTGGCGACCGTGTCCAAGGTCGTCGGAACCGTGCTGGGAGGCCGGCTCTCGGGGCTGTCGAGCATGGAGAGCTGGGCGGCGAGCATCGGGCTCAACGCTCGCGGTGGCATGGGGATCGTGATGGCGATCGTCGGGCTGTCGCTCGGGGCGCTGGACGAGACCTCCTACGCGATGATCGTGCTGCTGTCGGTCGCCACCTCGATGGCAGCGCCGCCGTTCCTGCGGCCGGTGCTCCGCCGCCTGCGCGCGGCGCCTGAGGAGGAGGAGCGGCTCAAGCGCGAGGAGCTGCTGGCCAGGAGCCTGATCGCCGGTGCCCCGAGCGCGCTGCTGCCGACCCGGGGTGGACTGAACTCCGCGTTGGCCGCACGTGTGGTCGACGCGCTGCTCGAGCCGTCGTCGGCCGCCACCGTGCTCAGTCTCCAGCCGGCCGGTGCTCCCGACCCGGAGCTCGCCGGCATCGTCCAGTCGCTGGGTGATCGCCCCGTCGACGTCCGGGTCGAGCGGCAGGAGGACGTCGGTGCGGCGATCCTGGCCGAGGCCAAGCTCGGGTACGGGCTGCTGACGCTGGGACTGAACGACGACTACGCCGGGTCGCACCAGCTCTCCGAGCCGATCCAGCAGGTCATCGCCCACACACCGATCCCGCTGCTGCTGGTCCGTCGGGCCGCTCGCACCCGGGATATCGGTGACCTCGAGGATCTGCACATCCGGCGCGTGCTGCTCGGGGTCACCGGCACGCATCCCGGGCGGGGCGCGGAGGAGCTGGCGTCCAAGCTCTCGCTGTCGTTCGACGCGGACGTGCTGGCTGTGCACGTGATCACCCGCGACGTGCGCACCACCGATCCCTCACCGGCCGTCGAACGCCAGCTCGAGCGCATGCGTGAGACCGCTGCCTCCTTCGGGGCGCGCAGCGCCACCGCGGTCCGTCACGGCGCGGTCCCGGCCGATGAGCTGCTGTGGGCAGCCGACGAGTGGGACGCGGACACGATCGTGCTGGGGACCTCGGTGCGGGCCGCTGATGGGCGGCCCTTCCTCGGCCACGGCACCGAGTGGATCCTCGAGCATGCTCGTCAACGGGTGATCGCGGTGGTCTTCCCCTCCCAGGAGGCGACCAAGGAGGACGACTAGCCACCCCGCGGTGCAGGTCCGACGAGGCGTTGGCCCCTGGCTCGTCGCTACGCCGTGGGCCAGACTCGCTTCGGCAACGGGCCATGGCCCCAGGTTCGGACAGGATGGGGAACGCATATGAGCGATGACACGCCCGCGACGCCCCTGGCGCAGTCGGTTGCTCGGTCGCTTGGCGCGCTGGTTCAGCGTGGACCGGGTGCTGCCCGCGATCATCCGTACCGAGGCGGCCGACCGCGACCGGTACCGCACGACCCCCCACGCGTCCCCGGACATGGCCGAGGAGGAGGCCGAGCACGGCCGCACCCTGTCCCTGGCTGCCAGCGACACCGTCGGCGAGGGCCTTGCGGTCGCCGACGCTCGTCACCGCACCACGGCGGGTGGGTCGCTGCGGGCGGCGGTGTTCGGCGTCAACGACGGCCTGGTGTCCAACCTCGCGCTGATCATGGGCATGGCCGGCGGCAGTGGCCAGGCGGAGGTGGTGCTGCTCGCGGGGGTGTCGGGGCTGATCGCTGGTGCCGGTTCGATGGCGGCTGGCGAGTGGATCAGCGTGCGTTCCCAGCGCGAGCTCTACGAGCACGAGATCTCGGTGGAGCGCTGGGAGCTGCAGCAGTTCCCCGAGGACGAGCGGTACGAGCTGGAGCTGATCTACCGCGCCAAGGGGCTGGGCGACGAGCAGGCCCAGGAGGTGGCCGAGAGCATCATGTCCGACCCGGAGGTGGCCCTGGACACCCTCGCGCGTGAGGAGCTGGGCCTCAACCCCGAGGACCTCGGCTCGCCCTGGCTCGCCGCGGTCTCGTCGTTCCTGGCGTTCGCCTTCGGTGCGCTGGTACCGCTGGCTCCCTTCGTCTTCGCCGCCGGTTCCGGGGCGGTGGTCACCTCGGCGGTGCTGTCCGGGTTCGCCCTGGCCGGGGTCGGTGCGCTCCTCTCGGTGTTCACCGGCCGCTCGGCGGTGCGATCGGGGCTGCGGATGGTGCTCATCGGCGGGGGAACGGCGCTGCTCACCTACCTGATCGGCACCCTCGTCGGTGTGGCGGTGTGAGCCCGGTGGTGTGGAGCTGCCCCACCGAGGTGGGCTGTCCCGACGCTGGCCGGCGGCCTTCCCGCTAGCGTCCGGCCCGCTTCAGGACCAGCTCCTACCTGCCGACACCTACCCGTGACCGGGTTCTGTAGGCCCGAGATGCTCGATCCAGCCGAACCGTGAGGAGCTCCATGCGCACCCACCTGCGTTCCACCCTGGCGATGCTCGCTGCTCTCGCCCTGCTCGTCGCCGCCTGCGGTGGTGACGGCGATGACGGCTCGGAGGGGGCCGACGAGGCTGCCGACGGCGCCGAGGAACAAGGCGACGACGACGGCGCCGCTGACGACGAGGCCGCTGACGACGAGGCCGTAGAGGACGAGGCCGCTGACGACGAGGAGACGGACGCCGCTGACGACGAGGATGCGGACGACGACGGGGACGAGGGTGACGGCGACGGGTCCGGCGACGAGGGCCTGTTGGCGGGCGTGTCCTTCAGCCCCGAGCCGGTGCGGATCACCTACGAGCTCGAGTCCGAGCAGATGGAGATGCCGGGCGAGATGATCGTCGCGATGGACGGCGAGCGGGTCGCCACCTCGATGTCGGTCGAGGGGGGCATGGAGATGCGTACCTTCCTCGAGGGCGATGAGCTGGTCGCCTCATGCTTCGGGCAGGAGGGCGAGTGGAACTGCTCGGAGTCCTCCATGGGTGGCGAGGCCGCCGAGGAGGACATGGGCACCGAGGTGTTCTCCGAGAGCAGCTTCGCTGACGCCGAGGCGCTCGGGGGGCTGGACGATCTGCGTGAGGGCACCGTCGCCGGTCGGGACGCCTACTGCGGTAGCGGCGGCGACTTCGTGGACGAGGGTGTCGGCGAGATCTGTGTCGACGCCGCGACCGGAGCGCCCCTGCGCATCGAGGGCGGCGACGGCGGATCGAGCTACGTCATGGAGGCCGTCGAGGTCGCCGAGGCCACCGAGGACGACTTCACACCACCGGCCGAGGTGAACTGAACGGGCCGTTGGCCCCTGGGCCCACCGGCGCGCGGTTGCGACGATGACTGACGGGGCGGACCCACGAGGCGGTCCGCTCGGGCAGGAACGAGGCATGCGCGCGCTGGTGGTCTACGAGTCGATCTTCGGCAACACCGCGACGATCGCCGAGGCGGTGGCCGCCGGCCTGTCCGCCCGTGCGGAGGTGTCGCTCGTCGAGGTCGGCCAGGCACCAGATCGTCTCGAGGAGGGGCTCGAGCTGCTGGTGGTCGGCGGCCCGACCCACGCCTTCGGCCTGAGCCGTCCGGAGACGCGCAGCGATGCGGCACAGGAGGCGGACGGCGAGATCATCTCCCGCGGCGACGGTCTGCGGGAGTGGCTCGAGCGGCTCCCTGCGGGTTCGACCGGCACGGTGGCCGCCGCGTTCGACACGCACGTGGACAAGCACGTCCCGGGGGCTGCTTCCAAGGCGGCAGCCAAGCGCCTGCGCCGGCTCGGGTTCCGCCTCGTAGTGCGCCCCGAGAGCTTCCTCGTCTCCGGCAAGCAAGGCCCCTTGCTCTCCGGGGAGCAGGAGCGCGCCCGGCGCTGGGGCGAGCAGCTGGTGGCGCGGCTCGAGCCGACGGCCGGTGCCGTCTGAACGGCTCGATCCCGGCTCGTGGTTAAACTGCCTCGCCCGCGGACGCCCGATGTCGCCGCCGAGGAGGAGCGATCGTGGAGATCGAGTTGACCCCGGAAGCCGCCGACATCGTCCGTCGCAAGGGTGGGACCGTCGCGCTCGACTTCATCCGTGCCGTTGGCTGAGGTGGTCGTCCCGAGGTGTCGGTCGACACCTACCTCAAGGGCAAGGACACCAGCAGCTACCTGCGTGCCACGCGTGATGACGTCGAGGTCCTGGTCTCCCCGGCCATGGCTCGTTGGTCACAACGGGTGAGGGTGGGGGTGAAGGGAGCGCTGTTCTGGCGTGGACTGGATGTGCACGCAGAACATGCCCACGGCCCCGCCTGCCAGCACTGATCACCACGGCTAGACCACGCTGAGGACCAGCCCGCCGAGGGCGAGCACGGGGGTGGCGACGATCAGGAGCACCGCCGAACGCGGCAGCTGTGGATACTGCTGTTCGAACGTGCGACGGCGGCGCCGGTGGTAGAAGGTCCCCTCGACAGCGGCGAACAGTCCGATCGCGATCGCGACGACCGCGAGCAGGCCGGCGGCCGTCATCCCGCGGCCGACGGCCAGCCGCAGCATCGCGAGGGAAGCGACGGTGAACGACAGCGCCGTACGTTGCCACGCGAGGCTGGTGCGTTCCGGCTGGACCCCGTCCGGGGGATGTGCCTGCGTCTGATCCTGCGTCATCTGCTCAGCCGATCCGCGTGAGCAGTCCGATGGCCCCGATCGCGGCGAGGGCGACGATGACCAGCAGCACGAACACCGTCACGCTTGCGGCCGGCAGTGGCTCGTTGCGCCGTAGCGCGCGTTCGGCGCGGTACCACTGTCGATAGCCGATCAATGCGGTGGCCGCGCCGCCGAGGAAGCACACCGCGGCCGAGGCCTTGATCAGCAGCGTCGTGTCGAGCAGCTCCTCGAGCGCGATGATGGCGATGCCGGCCACGACCAGTGCCAGTGCCGTTCGCAGCCACGCCAGCACGGTGCGTTCGTTCGCGAGGGAGAACCGCGGGTCCGGCTCGGCGCCCTGGTCGTAGAGGCGTGCCGGCCATCGGTCACCGGCCATCGAGTTTCCTTCCACGCGGCACGCCGCAGCCATGGGTGCCGCCGTCGACGACTGCGGTCCTGCAGCCGGCCGCAGCGGCCATCCCGACCGCGCGTCCGACCCCTTCCACGCAGGGTAGGGCTCTGCTGCGCGGTGGTGGCAAACCCGGCTTCGACGGCCGGCCGTGGCGTTGCGGTCAGATGCGGACCGGCTCCGGGGGTTCGAGCCGCTTGTGGAGCCGCACCTCGCGCTCATCGGTCGCGGTGTAGCCCAGCGCCTGGAAGCTCCCTCCCGACGGCTCGAGCCCGTCCGCGTCGGTGACCACCTCGACCTCGGTGCACCGGTGTCGCTCGGCGACCGACTCCGCCTCGGCGAGCAGCGCGCGCTCGATCCAGTCGCGGTCCTCGCTCGGTGGGGTGGCGAGCGTGGTGATGCGGGCGAAGCGGCCGTCGTCGGTGAAGCGCGGCAGGACGCTGAGGGTGAGCAGCCCGACCGCGTGGGCGTCGCTGAGCGCCACCAGCACGTGGTCGGAGCCCGAGCGGCTGAACCAGCGCAGGCGGTCGGCGACGTCATCGTCGCCCAGGGCATGGCCGAGGCCGCCCAGCAGACGTGCGAGCCGGGTCGCGTCGGCGGGTTCGGCCTTGCGTACCTGTAGCTGCTCCATGGCATGACCGTACGGTGTCGCGCCCGTGGCACCGACCGCCCGGCCCGGCCGTCCGGTCACCGCAGGACGGCTACCCGCTCAGCGGGGCGGAGACGGCAGCTGCCGAACCAGCACAGCCGGTTGCGGCGGTAGCGTCCCAGGTTCGATCCACGCGCATAGCTGCGACCGCGGCAGGTGGTGGCAGCATGTCCAACCGTCGTCCCCCGAGCGGAAGGTATCCGGTGCAAGAGCCCCACTACGACTACGTGATCGTCGGTGGCGGGTCCGCCGGCAGCGCGCTCGCCAACCGCCTCAGCGCCGATCCCGACACCGAGGTGCTCGTGCTCGAGGCCGGGCGGCCCGACCACCGCTGGGACGTGTTCATCCATATGCCGGCCGCGTTGCCGTTCCCGATCGGCAGCCGCTTCTACGACTGGTGCTACGAGTCGGAGCCCGAGCCGAACATGCACGGTCGACGCGTCTTCCACGGTCGCGGCAAGGTGCTCGGCGGCTCGTCGAGCATCAACGGGATGATCTTCCAGCGCG
>JBKGZF010000110.1:0-7235 GCA_046545715.1 Nitriliruptoraceae bacterium
GCCCTGGGACTACCAGGAACGTGAGTTCCGCCCCGGCCTGTGGGGTGCCGCGATCGACCCGGCGGAGTCGGTCTATGAGTACCTCGAGCTGTTCTACGGCATCCGGCGCATCCAGTGGGTGATGGAACGTTCCAACGCCCTCGACTTCGTCACGACCGCGGCACCGGGGCTGCGTGACCTGCTGCTGGTCGGCAAGCTCTACGAGATCGAGGCGCGCCGACGCCCTGACGGTCGGCGCGCCTACGACCTCATCGTCGTCGACGCCCCACCGACCGGACGGATCGTCCCCTTCCTTCAGGCTCCCGACGCCGTCACCGAGATCGTCCGTACCGGGCCCATCCGCCGTCAGTCCAGCCAGATCAAGGAGATGCTCGCCGACCCGCGACGGGTCCAGACCGTGCTGGTGACCATGCTCGAGGAGATGCCGGTGCGCGAGACCGTCGAGAGCATCGATGCCCTGCGCTCCGCCGGGATCGGGATCGGCCCCGTCATCGCCAACCAGGCGTCGGTGCCCCGGCTCGACGACGCGATGCTCGCCGTGCTGAGCTCCATGGGCCCGGAGGGCCTGCGCACGACCGCGGAGGACGCCGGTGCACGGATGTCGGGACGGACCGCGGAGCTGGCCCTGGAGCTGGCCCGCGCCCACCGTGACCGGCTGCAGCTCGAGGGCGGGCTCCACCTCGAGCTGCGGTCCGCAGCGCCAAGCGACGTCCTGTCCCTGCCACTGCTGACCGGGGCCAGCTTCGGGGCGGACGAGCTCGAGCTGCTCGCCGACGTGCTGGCGCTGCAGGTCGGTGAGGATGGGCCCCGCGCCGAGGAGGGGCTCGACGAGGAGGCACTCGCGGCCTTCCTCGACGGCTCGGACCGCGCTGCTGACCACGAGGAGGCCGACGCGTGAACGCCCGGCCGCTCGACGAGGTAGGCAGCCGCACCCTGGCCGGTGCGGTGGCACAGGCCCACGTGCTGGTCACCACCGGTTCCGGCGGGGTCGGCAAGACGACCACGGCGGCCGCGCTCGGTCTCGCCGCAGCCCGGTCCGGGCGCCGCACCCTGGTGCTGACGATCGATCCCGCCCGCCGGTTGGCTCAGGCGATGGGGCTCGATGAGCTGACCGACGAGCCTCGCCGCGTCCCCCTCGAGGATGAGGCCACCGACGGGGGCGGTGAGCTCTGGGCGATGATGCTGGACATGCAGACCACCTTCGATCGGCTCATCGACCGTCACGCCCCCAGCGAGGAGAATGCCCGCGCCATCCGGTCCAACCGCATCTACCGCACGCTGTCGTCGACGCTGTCGGGGACCCAGGAGTACATGGCCATGGAGCGGCTCCACGAGCTCCACGAGGCCGGCGAGTGGGACCTGCTGGTGGTCGACACCCCACCGACCCGCTCCGCGCTCGACTTCCTCGAGGCACCCAAGCGCATGACCTCGTTCCTGGAGGGCCGGCTGCTGCGGCTGCTGCTCAAGCCCGGCATGGCCGCGGGCCGAGGTGTGGGGCGCGTCGTGGGCGCCGGGGCTACGGCCTTCATGCGCGTGGCCGGACGGGTGACCGGCATGGATCTGCTGCAGGACCTCGCCGACTTCTTCCGCGACTTCGAGGGCATGTACGACGGCTTCAAGCAGCGCGCGGATCAGGTGCTCGTCCTCCTGCGTGATCCCGACTCACGCTTCGTCGTGGTGACCTCCCCGGAGCCGCCTCCGCTGCGTGAGGCGCGCTACTTCCTCGAACGCCTCGAGCAGGAGGGGCTGCACGCCGCCGGTGTCGTGCTCAACCGCGTCCAGCCAGAGCTGCCCCGCGACCCCTCGAGCGCGTCGCTGCAGCGCGCCGTCGAACGGCTCGACGACGAGGCGAGCGAGCGCTCGCTGGCCGTCTCCCACGCCTTGCGGCTGCTCGGCGACGTCCGCAACCTCGCGGTCAGGCAGCGCCGCGACGTGGCTGCGGCGCTCTACAGCGTCGATCCCCCCGCCCTGGTCGAGGTCCCCCTGCTCGGGCGCGACGTCCACGACCTCGACGGGCTCGACACGATCGCGGCGCGGTTGACGAGCGGAAGGTGACATGGTGAGCGAGCAAGGCAGTGACCCCGGGACCGAGCACCAGCACGACTCGAGCGAGCACACGCAACGCACCGACCCACAGCAGGGCCGTGAGCTCTCACCCCTCGCTGCGGGCGTGGCACCACCACCCCCACCGCGCCGCACCGGGGTGTTCCTCGACGCCGAGGATCTACGTGAGCACGTCGGCGGGCTGCTGCGCGCGATCCTCGGCGGGTACGAGGTCGACGCCTTCGGCAACTTCACCTTCACCCACGAGCAGGCCCGCATCTTCGTCACCGTCGGCCGCAGCCCGATCGGCCCCCAGGTCGGGGTCTTCTCGGTGACCAACATCGATCTCGACCTGACCCCCGAGCTCGCCGGCTTCCTGCTGACGACCAACCATCGGCTGGGCTTTGGAGCGTTCAGCTTCGATCCCCAGAACAAGGCGGTCTGGCTGCGCCACACCCTGCTGGGCACGACCCTGGACCTGCCGGAGCTGCAGTCGGCGGTCGCCGCCATCGCCACCACGGCCGCGGGGATCGGCACGTCGATCCGCGACCGCTTCGGGGGACGGACCTTCCAGGAGGCGCCCGACGACGTACAGCAGCGCATGGAGCCGCCCCAGCCGCGCTCGGACAGCGCCGCTGGCAGCGCCGGGGGCTACCTCTGAGCCCCTCGGCCGGGTCGAGACCCGGCCGAGCGCGCCCGTCCCCCTGCAGCGGACGGGGTAGCCTGTGTCCGTGGCCGATCCGTGCACGTTCCGGGTCGCACCTCCCCCTGGTAGCACCCAGATCGAAGGTCGTAACGTGCCGGCGGTGACCGATCTCACCTGCGTCCAACGGATCCAGCGGAGGGCATGACCGTGAGCTCCTCCACACCAGTGGACCGGCTCGGCCGCACGGCGGCCATCCTGGTCAGGCTCGCGCTGGTCACGCTGATCGCCGCCGCGTCCGCGCTCCTGCTCGCCTCGCTGTTCCTCCCGGGAGCGCTCGCCGCCGACGAGCTGTTCAGCACCGTGCAGGACGAGGTGCTCGACATCCCGCCGCTAGGTGAGGCCGACACCCCACCACAGAACTCCTTCATCTACGCCGCCGACGGCAGCGAGCTCGCCGAGCTCAACTTCGAGGAGAACCGGGTCCCCGTCGACCGCGACGAGATACCCGACATGGTGATCGATGCGGTGCTGGCCACCGAGGACGCGACCTTCTACGAGCACAACGGCGTCAACCACGCGGCGATCGTCCGTGCCGCGCTGACCAACTTCCGTGCTGGTCGCATCGAGTCGGGCGCTTCGACGATCACCCAGCAGTACGTCAAGATGACCTTCCTCACCCCCGAGCAGACGCTCGGCCGCAAGCTCGAGGAAGCGGTCTACGCCCTGCGGCTCGAGGACGACCTCGAGAAGGACGAGATCCTCGAGCGCTACCTCAACCGCAGCTACTTCGGCCGTGGGACCTACGGCATCGGCACTGCGGCCGAGCGCTACTTCTCCAAGCAGATCGACGAGCTCGAGCTCGGCGAGGCGGCCACGCTGGCGGGTCTGCTGCGGGCGCCCGAGGCCAACAACCCGATCAACAGCGTGGAGAACGCCCAGCAGCGACGCGACATCGTGCTGACCCAGATGGCCCAGCACGGATTCGTCTCACAGGACCAGGCACAAGCTGCGATCGACCAGGACCTCGAGCCGGACATCGCCGAAGCCCCCGTGCCCGAGCAACCCTTCTGGACGCGGTGGATCTCCCAGCTGCTGGTCAACGAGAACGCTGCCGGTCGGCTCGACCCGAACTTCGACAAGCGCGCCAACGCACCGTTGAGCGTCCACACGCTGCTCGGGGACACGCGTGAGGAACGCAGCCGCACCGTCCATCAGGGCGGCCTGCGCATCCACACCACGCTCGACCCGGAGCTGCAGGACGAGGCCGAGGCGGCGATCGAGCGCGTGCTCACCTACGAGGATGAGCCCCGTGAGGAGATCGCACGCGAGCCTCTGGGCTCGATCGTCTCGATCGAGCCCGGCACGGGCGCGATCCGCACCATGGGCTACGGGCCGCGTGAGTTCGGTGACTGCGCGGAGGACGACAGCTGGGTGGACGTCGCCGGCGATGGCCAACTGCTGTGCGACCGGACCCAGGTCAACCCGGCGGTGCCCGGCGGGGGCGGCAGCGGCCGTCAGCCCGGTTCGGCGATCAAGCCGCTGATCGACACCGCCGCCATCGAGGACGGCGTCTCGCCGGGCCTCGTCCTCGACGCCCGCGGTCCACAGGAGATCGAGGGCTGCCCGGACGACGGCGGCGAGTGGGAGGTTCGCAACTCCGGCGGCAACGACGTGCTGAACATGTACGAGGCGGTCGCCCGCTCCAGCAACGTCTACCACGCCCTGCTGATCGCCGACATCGGTCCGGAGCGTGCCGCTGAGATGGTCGAGCGCCTCAGTGGCTACCCGGTGCCCGACCCCGACCAGGTGTGCTCGCTGGCGCTCGGCTCCAACTCGACGACGCCACTGGCGATGGCCAGCGCCTACGCCACGCTCGCCAACCGCGGCGAGCGCTGCGCGCCGTTCCCCATCGAGCGGATCGAGGACGCCAACGGCGAGGTCCTCTGGGAGTACGAGCCGAACTGCGAGCAGGTCGTCGAGCAGGACGTCGCCGACCGCGTCGTCGACATGCTCGCCGGCCCCGTCTCACCCGGTGGCACCGCACCCGACGCGAACCTGGGCGAGTGGCCGACACGCGGCAAGACCGGTTCGACCAACGACAACCGTGATGCCTGGTTCGTCGGGTTCATCAAGCAGCTGTCGACCGCCGCGTGGATCGGCTACGCCAACGAGAGCCGGCTCTACGAATCGGAGACCGCCGCCGCTGAAGCCTGCGGGAACCAGGCGACCGGAGCACGGTGCCCGGCCACGATCACCACCATGACCGATGTCACGGTCGGCGGCGAGCACTACAGCACGATCTTCGGTGGGACCCTGCCGGCCCCGATGTGGCACGACTACATGTCGAACATCGTCGACCGCTACGAGCCGGAGGGGTTCCCCGATCCCGGTCCGATCCCGTCCGGGACGGTGCCCGACCTGCTCGAGGCCGACGACGAGGACGAGGCGGAGGAGATCGCCGAGGCCGCTGGCTTCGGGCTCGAGACCGAGGACGTCGACCACTGGCGTCCGGAGGGGACCTTCGTCGAGCAGTCACCCGACGCGGGTGACGAAGCGCCGCTCGGCACCTTGATCACCCTGGGGATCTCCAGCGGTTCGGGCGATCTGCCCGAGATGCCCGACCTGTCGGGGCTGACCCTCGACGAAGCCGTGGACGAGCTCGCCGACTACGACGTCGAGAACCTGTTCTGGGTCGAGACCGAGACCGAGGACGAGGATCTCGTCGACCGGGTGGTGGACACCGACCCGTCGCAGGGCTCACCGTTCGACCCCTTCGACGACGACATCACGCTGGGGATCGGGGTGCTAGCGCCCGAGGACGACGAGGACGAGGACGACCAGGACGACGGTGGCGACGACGAGGAAGACGAGGACGACGAGGACGACGACGAGGGCGGGAACAACGGCAACGGCAACGGTGGTGGCAACGACAACGGCAACGGCAACGGGAACGGCTAGGTGGCCTCCACCCTCCGCCACTCGCTGACCACGGCAACCGTGGGGGTAGGCGCGCTCGGCGCATCCGTGGCCGCCTACGCCACCCTGATCGAGCGTCGCTGGTACCAGCTGCGACACGTCTCGCTGCCAGGCGTGCTGCGTCGTCCCGGTCGGCTCGGCGTCCTGCACGTCAGCGACCTGCACCTGCTACCAGGCCAGGACCACCGCATGGCGTTCCTGGCACGGCTCGGCGAGCTCGACCACGATCTCACGGTGATCACCGGTGACCTGCTGGGCGCACCGGGCACCGAGGAGCTGTCCGCCGACGCCGTGGCACCGTTGCTCGGCGAGGGCCGACCGGGTCTGGTGGTCCTCGGCAGCAACGACCGCTTCGGACCGGTCGTGAAGGCACCGTGGCGCTACCTGACCGAGCCCGGCCATCGCGCTCACGGCCAGCCCCTGGACACCCCGCGGCTGGTGGCACGCCTCGGTGACCACGGCTACCGGGTCCTGGTGGATCGGACCGAGCGGGTCGAGACGCGCGCCGGGACGGTCACGGCCACCGGCCTCGACGATCCGCACCTGCCCTGGACCCGCCTACCCAGCGCAGCCGAGCTGGGGGAGGTCGACGCGGATGCGCTGTTGCACCTCGGCCTCGTGCACAGCCCCTACCTCGCCGCGCTGGACACGCTGGTCGACGCCGGCTGCGACCTGCTGCTCGCGGGACACACCCATGGCGGCCAGGTGCGCGTGCCGGGCCTGGGCGCGCTGGTCGCCAACTGCGACCTGCCACTCGACCAGGTCCGTGGCGCCTCACGCCACGGTGGCCGGTGGCTGCACGTCTCGGCCGGGCTCGGACACAGCCGCTACGCCCCGATCCGGTTCGCCTGCCCACCCGAGGCGACGCTGCTCGAGCTCACCGACTGACGTCGCTCGCCGCCGCTACCGGACGGTTCGCGCGCATCGCACCCGGCGGTGTACCCTCCGCGACCGCTCCTTACGGGAGTGCGTCCACGCGCCGACGGGATGTAGCGCAGCTTGGTTAGCGCGCCTCGTTCGGGACGAGGAGGTCGGCGGTTCGAATCCGCCCATCCCGACCAGCCGCGTGGTTGACGGCGATGCGCGCGGTCCCTGCTGGGGCCGCGCGTTCGTCGTCCCGTGGGGGGCATGCGACCGACGGCCGGAGCGATCAGGACCGGGCGATCAGGACCGGGCGATCAGCAGCTCGGCGAGCTGGACGGTGTTGAGGGCCGCGCCCTTGAGCAGGTTGTCGCCGACCACGAACAGGTTGAGGCTGTGGTCGTCGCCGAGGTCCTCGCGCACACGACCGACCAGCACCTCGTCGCGACCGGCGGAGGCCAGCGGGGTCGGGTAGCGCAGCGGCTCGTCGTCGCGGCCGGTGCCGTCCTCGACGACCAGTCCGGGCGCGCCGTGCAGCGCGGCCATCGCGGCCTCGCGGGAGACCGGCTGCTCGAAGGTGAGCCGCGCGGCGATCGCGTGGCCGACCGCGACGGGGACACGCACGCACGTGGGCGAGACCCTGAGGCTCGGCAGCCCGAGGATCTTGCGTGATTCGTTGACGAGCTTCCATTCCTCGTCGGTATAGCGC
>JBKGZF010000111.1:0-7217 GCA_046545715.1 Nitriliruptoraceae bacterium
CCCGTGACCTCAGGCGTCTTGATTCGGTAGATCGCGCGCACCAGTCCCGGTGCGGCGATGAAGATGATGATCAGGGCCTGGATGACCACGACGAGGTCGAGGGACGTCCCGGTCTGTGCCTGCATCGCACGTCCGCCGGAGCGCAGCATGCCGAAGAGCAGCCCAGCGGCCACCGTGCCGCCGACGCCACCGCGACCCAGCAGCGCGACGGTGATCCCGTCGAAGCCGAGCCCCGCCGAGAAGCCCGGTGTGACGCGTCCCTGCACCCCGAGGATCTCGGCGATGCCAGCGCTGCCAGCCAGGGCGCCACCGACGGCGAAGGTCAGGATCATCACCATCTTGGGCTTCATGCCGGCCGTGAGCGCGGCGTTCGGGTTCTTGCCGACCGCGTTGACCTCGAAGCCGCGGGTACTGCGTTCGAGGAACCAGAACACCACGACCGCGAACAGCAGGGCCATGATCAGCCCGAAGTTGACCCGGTAGCTCTCCAGGAAGGGCAAGCGCGGCAGCTCTGCCGAGGGCTCGATCGACTTGGAGATGGGATCGGTGCGGTCTTCACGCCGGAACAGCGCGGTGGACAGCAGGAAGTTGGTCGCGAAGATCGCGATGTTGTTGAGCATGATCGTCGAGATCACCTCGTGCGCCCCGGTCCGTGCCTTGAGGAAGCCGGGGATCCAGCCCATCGCCGCGCCACCCGCGAGACCCGCGATCACCGCCAGCGGGAGGTGGATGATCATCGGCAGGCCGCTCAAGGAGAAGCCGACGAGCCCGCCGAGCAGGCCCCCGCCGATCAGCTGGCCCTCCGCGCCGATGTTGAACAGCCCGGCACGGAACGGGATCGCCACGGCGAGTCCCGTGAGGATCAGCGGCGTCGCCGATACCAGCGTCTCGGAGATCGGTGACAGCCCACCGAGCGAGCCCCTGAGCAGCGCACCGTAACCGCCGATGACCGCGTCCCAGATCGCGGCGAAGGTGTCGCTGGGGCGTGCCGTGAAGTAGCCGAGCGCCTCGAGGGTCTCATCGTTGGAGAAGATGATCACCAGGGCGCCGAGCACCAGCGCGCTGAGGATCGCCAGCAAGGTGACCGCGAGGCTCGCGCTGGTGATCGCCTGGATGAAACGCTGCTGGAGCGTGGCATCCAGCGAGGTCGCTGCCAGCCCCTTCTCGCGCTCGGCGGCCTCGTCGATCTCCCGCTGGGCGAGGTCGACGTCGGTGTCCGTCGGGCCGCCGGTGCTGCCCTCTGCCCCCTCCGGCGGTGCGTTCGGGTCCTCGTGGTCGCTCACCGCTCAGGCTCCCTTCTCGAACGCCGTGTCCGGGTCCGCGCCGGCCATCATCTGGCCGACCACGTCCTTGGAGATGGGTACGTCGAACGGACCGACGATCCGCCCGCGGAACATCACCGCGACACGGTCAGCGAGCGCGAGCACCTCGTCGAGCTCCGAGGACACGATCAGCACCGCGGTGCCCTCGTCGCGCTTGCTGATCAGGCTGGAGTGGATGTGCTCGATCGAGCCGACGTCGAGGCCACGGGTCGGCTGGGAGGCCACCAGCAGCGCGATGTCCCCGTGGAACTCACGGGCGACGACGACCTTCTGCTGGTTGCCCCCGGACAGCGAGCCGGCGGGGGTGTGGATCGACGGCGTGCGGATGTCGAAGGCGGCGATCTTCTCCTGTGCGTGGTCGGCGATGGCTCTGAAGTCCAACGAGCCACGTCGCGCGAAGGGCTCGGCGTCCCACAGGTCGAGCACGAGGTTCTCCGCCACGGTGAACGCGGCGACCAGGCCGTCGCGAGTGCGGTCCTCGGGGACGTGGCCGACCCCGGAGCGCAGCACCTGCTTGCGGCTCGTACCAGCGATGGAGTGGCCCGAGATCTGCACCTCACCGTCGAAGCCGGGCTCGAGGCCGGTAAGTGCCCGGACCAGCGGGGTCTGCCCGTTGCCCTCGACACCGGCGATCGCGAGGATCTCGCCGGAGCGCACCTCGAGATCGATGCCCTCGACGACGACCTTGTCGGTCTCGTCACGCACCGTGAGGTCCCGGACCTCCAGGACGGCCCCACCTGGTGTGGCCTCGCCCCGGTCGACCGTGAGATCCACCGGGCGACCCACCATCAGGTCGGCGAGCTCCTGCTCGCTGGACTCCCGGGGGTCGGCGGTGCCGACCATCCGGCCACGCCGCAGCACGCTGACCCGGTCGGAGACCTCGCGGTGCTCGCGCAGCTTGTGGGAGATGAACACCACCGAGCGGCCCTCGGCGACGAAGCCGCGGATCGCATCGAAGAGGTCGTTGGCCTCCTGGGGGGTCAGCACGGCCGTCGGCTCGTCGAGGATCAGCAGGCGGGCGTCACGGTAGAGCGCCTTGAGGATCTCCACCCGCTGCTGCAGGCCGACCGGCAGGTCCTCGACCACGGCGTCGGGCTCGACGGGCAGGCCGCTGCGCTCGGCGAGCTCGCGGACGGCCTCGTTGGCTCGACGGCGGTCCAGGCGGCCGGCCTGACGCGTCTCCTCCACACCGAGGGTGATGTTCTCGGCCACGGTGAACACCGGGACCAGCATGAAATGCTGGTGGACCATGCCGATGCCGGCGTCGATCGCCTCGCCAGGATCGGCGAACTCGACCTTCTGACCGTCGATGAAGATCTCACCCTCGTCCGCCCCGTACAGCCCGTAGAGGATGTTCATCAAGGTGGACTTGCCGGCCCCGTTCTCACCGAGGAGGCCGTGGATCTCGCCGGACTCGAAGGTCAGGTCGATCGAGTCGTTGGCGACGACGCCCGGGAAGCGCTTGGTGATGCCGCGCAGCTCGAGGTGCACGCGACCCCCTCTCTCATCAGCTCTCTCATCCGGGAGGACTGGGCGCAGGTGGCTGGCATGGTCGAGGTCACCTGCGGACGCAGAGCCTAACCGTCTCTGCGCAGCTGCGTGCCAAGGTCATACGGGCACAAGGTCATGATCGCCCAAGGTCATGCGGGCATAGATGCGCCCGGGGGCCGCGTGGCCACCGGGCAGGAACCCGGCGGGCGGGGGTACCCCGCGTGGGGTCCGCCCGCCCGCCGGCTCCAGCGTCACCGGAGCCGAGGTTGGCTCAGCCCTCCGGCTCGTAGGCGATGTCGCCGTCGATGATGCCCTGACGGATCTCCTCGAGCTCCTCCTTGAGCTCGTCGGAGACCTCGTCCTCGTAGTCGTGGAACGGAGCGATGTCCACGCCTTCGTTCTCGAGCGTGCCGAGGTACTCGCCGCCCTCGAACTCATCGTTGACGACCCGCTCGATCGCCTCGAAGACGGCGACGTCCATCTGCTTCATCACCGAGGTGAACATCAGCTCGCCGAAGTCGGTCGACTCGTAGCCGTCGGTGTCGACCCAGATCAGCAGGCCCTCACCGCGGTCCTCCATGGCCGCAGCGCTACCGCCACCGACCGGACCGGCGACCGGCATGATGATGTCGGCGCCGTTGTCGAGCAGGTTCTCGGTCACGGCACGGCCCTCGTCCAGGGACTCGAAGTCACCGGTGAACTGGCCGTCCTCGCCGTCCCAGCCGAGCACCTCGACGTCAGCGTCGTTCTGCTCGTTGTAGTACTCAGCGCCGGCGAGGTAGCCGTCCATGAAGATCGACACCGTCGGGATGTTGATACCGCCATAGGTGCCGATGGTGCCGGTCTCGGTGAAGTCAGCTGCCGCGTAGCCCGCGAGGAAGGCGGCCTGGCTGGTCTCGAACTTCAGACCGAGCAGGTTGTCGTAGCCCTCGGGGTTGGCCTCGTCGACGATCGCGAACTTCTGGTCCGGGTTGGCGTCGGCGGCCTCGTTGGTGACCTCGGCGAGCAGGAAGCCGACCGAGACGATCAGGTCGCAGTCCTGCTGGACGAAGGTCTGCATGTTCGGCTCGAAGTCGGTCTCGGAGCTGGATTCGAGGTAGTCGATGTCGACCCCGAGCTCCTCCTCGGCCTGCAGCAGCCCGTTGAACGCGGTCTCGTTGAACGAGCCGTCGTCGACGCCGCCCTGGTCGGTGATCATGCAGGCGCGGTAGCCCTCACCGGGCATGGCCTCTTCCTCGCCGTCATCCTCCTCGGCGTCGTCATCTTCGTCCTCGCCGTCGTCACCCTCGTCCTCGGTGTCGTCGGTCTCGTCCTCGGTCTCGTCGGCGGTGTCGTCGGCCTCGTCGTCGGGTGCGTCACCGCACGCTGCGAGCGCGAGCGCTCCCGCGAGTGCGAGCGCCACCGCGCGCAGGGTCGTCTTCCTCATCGTGCTTCCTTCCTCCGGGTCGGCCGTGACGCTCTGCGTCCTCGGCTCGACGACGTGCTTGCGCTCAGGATCGTGGTCTGGGACCGTTGGTCGCTCGGATAGCGCTCAGATGTCGCTTCGGACTCGGAACGCTGAGCGGCTGGTCGGCAGGATGCTGACACCTTACTACAGCTCTCGTAGCTGAGGGAAGGGGTCCGTCACCGCGTCACCCGCGCGCCGCTCATCGCGGCTTACGGATGACACCCCAAGGGCGCACGGAACGGAGCCCGCTCCCTTGGAGCGTGGCGGTTGTGTCCATGCGGTCAAAGGGTCGGATGGCCCTGCCACAGAGGACGAGCAGCGCACGGCCGACGCCAACGGCCGTATGCCATCGAACGCACGGCTCCCCCTACGCCGCAGCGCAGCGGGAGTGCGCGCTCCTCAGCCGTCCGACGGATCCGGTCCGTCGAGCGGATCCGGCAGCTGCGGGCAGTCGTCGCGGTCGACGGGCTCGAGCTCGGGCAGGGTCTCCTCGGTGACCACCCCACCGAGCTCCTCGAGCTGCTGGCGATCGACACACACCACCTCGACCGAGCTCGCGCGGCTCTCCACGCCGGGCGCCCCCGACTCGAAGCGGGTGACCGGCACCATCACGCTGGTGGTCTGCTGTGAGAGCATCAGCACGGCGCGGGGACGGACCTCGGCGTCGTAGGTCTCGGCGGCCTCGGCGCGCTCGTCCAACCGTGACTGCAGCTCGGGCTCCGCCTCGTCGAGCTCGCGCAGGTCGCCGTAGCCCGCCAGGTGACGGGCATGGCCCCTGAGGGCCAGCTCCATGCCGACCTCGATCGAGCCGCGTAGCTCGTCGGCTCCGGTGGCGACGTCGAGATCATCGGTGGTGTCGACGGGGAAGTCGAGGTCATGCGATTCGGCGGTCGCGATCGAGGCCGCGCCGGTCCAGTGATCGAGCCAGCCCCGGGCCACGGCTGCCACCGCCTCTGCCACGTCACCCTCGGCCTCGTCGGCGTCGATGAACAGCGAGCGCAGCTCGGGCTCGAGCGTGTCGAGCTGCGAGCGCACGCTGGTGGCATCACCGACGAGCTCGCCCCAGGTGACGTCCTCCTCGAGCACCACGTCACCGACGGGGCCGTCCTCGGGCAGGTCGGCCTCCAGCTCGCCGAGGCGCGTCAGCAGCTCGTCCGGCGGGTCCCCGTCGGTGGCGTCGCCGTCGTCGTCGGACTGCGCCGCGGCGGCCGTCACCCCGAGGACCGCCAGGACGCCCGCGACCGCGACGAGCCCCAACGTCAGCAGCGTGCGCCCGGGTCCCGCACGTCCTACCGGCATCCGCGAGCCTGCCGTTGCGCCCACGCCCGTCTCCTCGTCGACTCGATGTGCGCCGTGCCCACGCCGAGGTCAGGCGCCGGCCTCTCCCGGGTATCGGCACCGACCTCGCCGAACGTTAGGGTCGATGTGCGACGGGAGCATCGCCACGCATCCTGCTGCACGCACGCAACGCGCCCCACGATAGACCACAGCAGCCACGACGGGAAGGGGCGACCACCGGCCGCCACTCCCCCGCCGGGAAGTCAGTAGCGGTAGGTCTCGTCCTTGTAGGGGCCGGCCGGCTCGACACCGAGGTAGTCGGCCTGGTCGGAGGTGAGCTCGGTGAGCTGGGCACCGATCTTGTCCAGGTGCAGTCGGGCGACCTCCTCGTCGAGGTGCCGTGGCAGCACGTGCACCGCACGTGTGTAGCGCTCGTGGTTGCGCCATAGCTCCAACTGAGCGAGCACCTGGTTGGTGAAGGACGTCGACATCACGAACGAGCTGTGGCCGGTCGCGTTGCCGAGGTTCACCAGACGCCCCTCGGCCAGCAGGATGACGCTGCGGCCGTTCGGCAGGTGGACCAGGTCGACCTGCGGCTTGATGTTGGTCCACTCGTAGGCGCACAGGGCCGCAGTGTCGATCTCGGTGTCGAAGTGACCGATGTTGCACAGGATCGCATGATCCTTCATCTGCAGCACGTGGTCGTGGGTGACCACGCTCATGTTCCCGGTGGCGGTGACCACGATGTCGGCGGCGTCGATGATCTGGTCCATCGTGACCACCCGGTAGCCCTCCATGGCTGCCTGGAGGGCGTTGATGGGGTCGATCTCGGTGACGTAGACGGTGGCGCCCATCCCGTCGAGGGCCTGCGCGCAGCCCTTGCCGACGTCGCCGTAGCCGGCCACCACCGCGACCTTGCCGGCGATCATCACGTCGGTGCCGCGCTTGAGCCCATCGATCAGCGATTCACGGCACCCGTAGAGGTTGTCGAACTTCGACTTGGTCACCGAGTCGTTGACGTTGATCGCCGGCAGCGGGAGCTGGCCGTCCCGTTGGCGGTGGCGCAGGGCCTTGATGCCCGTGGTGGTCTCCTCCGAGACCCCTCGCAGCCCGTCGAGGAGCTCCGGGTGCTCGTCGAGGACCAGGGCGGTGAGGTCGCCGCCGTCGTCGAGCAGCAGGTCGGGCCCGGAGCCGTCGGGCCAGGTCAGGGTCTGCTCGATGCACCAGACGTACTCAGCCTCGGTCTCGCCCTTCCAGGCGAACACCGGGGTGCCCGCCGCCGCGATGGCGGCCGCAGCCTGGTCCTGGGTGGAGAAGATGTTGCACGAGGACCAGCGCACCGAGGCGCCGAGCTGCTGCAGGGTCTCGATCAGCACCGCGGTCTGCACCGTCATGTGCAGGCACCCGGCGATGTTCGCCCCGGCCAGCGGCTGCTGCTCGGCGTAGCGCTCGCGCAGAGCCATCAGGCCCGGCATCTCGCGCTCGGCCAGCCCGATCTCCTTGCGACCCCAAGCCGCGAGTCCGAGGTCGGCGACCTCGAAGTCCTCCTGCGGGTAACGGCGATCGATCGTCTGGGGTACGGCGGTGGTGGCGGTGGTCTCGCTCACGATGTTCGGCTCCTGGTGCGGGTGAGGCGGTGTGGGTGTCGCCGGCGTGGCTGGGGGCGCGCTCGAGCGCAG
>JBKGZF010000112.1:0-7203 GCA_046545715.1 Nitriliruptoraceae bacterium
GGAGAAGATCGCCCTGCGTGCCCTCTACGGCGCCAACCAGCATCAGATCGCCGCGACCGCCTCCTCCGTCCCCGAGTCCTCGCCGCCTCCGTTCATCGCCAGCTTCGCCGAGGTGGCGGTCGACACCGACACCGGCCGCATCCGGGTCCTGGACTACGTGGTGGCAGCCGACTGCGGTACGGCGGTCAACCCGCGGCTCGCCGAGGGACAGATCGAGGGCGCGGTCGCCAACGGCATCGGCTACGCGCTCTGCGAGGACCTCGCGATCGATGACCGTGGGCGCGCCCGCGGGATCGACTTCGGCCGCTACAAGATCCCCGCGGCCGTGGACCTGCCGACGATCCAGACGATCCTGGTCGACTCCTACGACCCCACCGGTCCGATGGGGGCGAAGTCGATCGCGGAGATCGGCATCAACGCACCGCTGCCGACGATCGCCAACGCCGTGCACGACGCGACCGGGATCTGGCTGAAGCACAGCCCGTTCACCGCGGAGCGGGTGTGGCGGGCCCTGCAGCAATCCACCGACGGAGACCACACGACCTAGCGACCTGCCCGTCCTGCGACGAACCCTGGCCTTACGGCCCTTGGGAGATGGAGACGTTCGATGACTGACAGCACCGGACAGACCACGACCTCCGAGCAGCCGCAGCCCACCTCCGCCGTCGACCGCTTCTTCCACCTCAGCGAGAACCACACCAACGTCCGCACCGAGATCATGGCCGGGGTGACCACCTTCCTGGCCATGGCCTACATCATCTTCGTCAACCCCAACATCCTGGGTGAGACCGGGATGGACGCAGGCGCGATCTTCGTCGCCACCTGTGTCGCCGCCGCCATCGGTACCGCGATCATGGGGCTGTGGGCGCGCTACCCCATCGCCCAGGCGCCCGGGATGGGGCTCAACGCCTTCTTCGCGTTCACCGTGGTGCTCGGCATGGGGGTGCCCTGGGAGACCGCCCTCGCGGGCACGTTCGCCTCGGGGCTGCTGTTCTTCATCCTGGCGATCACCGGCGCCCGGGAGGCGATCGTCAACGCCATCCCGCTGCACATGAAGCTCGCGGTCGGCGCGGGCATCGGGCTGTTCATCGCCTTCATCGGCCTGACCAACGCTGGGATCGTCGTCGCTGACGAGTCGACCTTCGTCACGATGGGCGATCTCACGGTGAGCACGACGGTGCTCGCCGTCTTCGGGCTGCTGATCACCGCGCTGATGCTGATCCGCGGCATCAAGGGCGCGGTGTTCTACGGCATCATCGTCACCGCGATCGTGGGCGTGGTCTTCGGGGTCAACGCTGCGCCCGAGACGGTCGTCGGAGCCGTGCCGAGCGTCGGCCCGACCTTCGGCCAGGCGCTGATCAGCTTCCCCGAGCTGTTCACCGGCCAGATGGCGGTCGTGGTGTTCACGATGCTGTTCGTCGACCTGTTCGACACCAGCGGCACCCTCATCGCAGTGGCGAACCAGGCCGGCTTCCTCGACGACCAGGGACGCCTGCCCCGTGCCAACCGGGCGCTGATCTCCGACTCGATCGCGACGATGAGCGGCGCCGTGATCGGTACGTCGACCACGACCTCCTACATCGAGTCCGCAGCAGGTGTCGGCGCCGGAGGCCGGACCGGGCTCACCTCGGTCACCACCTCGGTGCTGTTCCTGCTCGCGCTGCCGTTCTCCCCGTTGCTGGCCGTGATCACCGGTGAGGTGACCGCAGCGGCGTTGATCGTCGTCGGCGTGATGATGGCCAAGGGGCTCAGCGAGATCGACTGGCACAAGCTCGAGTACGCGATCCCGGCCTTCGCCACGGTGATCACGATGCCGTTGACCTACAGCATCGCCAACGGGATCGCCTTCGGGCTGTTCCTCCACACGTTGCTGATGGCCGTCAAGGGCCGCCACCGTGAGATCCACCCGATCCTCTACGGTCTGGCCGTCGTCTTCCTCATCTACTTCATCTGGCTCGCATGATGACCACGATCACCGAGGCCCTCAAGCGCCTTCCGAAGGTCGAGCTCCACTGCCACATCGAGGGGACGATGCGCTCCTCGACGGTGGTGGAGCTCGCAGAGAGGAACGGCATCGCGCTGCCGACCAGCGACCCGACCGAGCTCTACCGCTATACGAGCCTGGACACCTTCCTGGAGATCTTCTGGCTCGTGCAGTCGGTGCTCGGTGACCGCGGTGACTGGGCACGGCTGGCCTACGAGAGCGTGATCGATGGGGCCGAGCACGGCCTGGCCTACCGCGAGACGTTCTTCACCCCCGCCCGACACCTGGATGCCGGTCAGCAGCTCGGCGACATCATCGCAGGGCTCGCCGAGGGGCTCGAGGCGGCCGAGGAGGCCACCGGCGCCCAGGTGGCGCTGATCGCCGACATCGACCGCGCCTACGGACCAGGCCCCGGTCTGGAGATGGTCGAGCAGCTCGTCGAGTTGCGACGGGACGGTGCACCGGGAACCGATCGGGTGCTCGGTATCGGCCTGGACTCGACCGAGCTGGGGGTGGACCCGCGCGACTTCGTCGACGCCTACGAGCTCGCGGGGCGTTCGGGGCTGCGACGGACCTCCCACCAGGGTGAGGTCACCCCGCCGACCACGATCCAGGCGGGCGTCGACGTGCTCGGCTGCGAGCGCATCGACCACGGCCTGACCCTGCTCGACGATCCGGAGCTCACCCAGCGGTTCGTCGACGAACGGATCCCGATGACGGTGTGCCCCAACTCCAACATCCGCATCGCCAACGCCTACCCGCGGCTCGAGGAGCACCCCTACGCGCGGATGCGTGAGCTCGGCTTGCTGGCCACGCTCAACACCGATGACCCGGCACTGACCGATCTGGATCTGACCTACGAGTACCGCTCGGTCAAGGAGGCCTTCGACTACACCTGGGACGACATGGTGGCCATCGCCCTCGATGGGGTGGAGGCGAGCTGGCTGGACGATGAGGATGCGCGCTCGCTGCGGGCCAGGATCACCACCGTCGCTGACCAGCTCACCAAGGAGCTCGACGGCGAGGGCTGAGCTCGCCGTGAGGCACCGGCCCCGCATGAGGTCATGCGGGGCCGGGATGCTCCGGGAACCAGGGCGCTAGACGTCGTCTGTGCTCCCCTGGTGGACGAGGGGCATCAGCTGCTGCCGCAACGGCTCGAGGTCGTCCGGTGAGCTCAGGTCGCGCGGTCGCTGCTCGATCAGCACCAGCTCACGGTCAGCGAAGCGGTGGCGGATCTCCTCGAGGTAGGCGTGCTGCTGCTCGCGACGCTCCTCGAGGAAGTGGCCATCCGCGATCGCCGGCAGCACGCGGTTGACGACGAGTGCGCCGACCTGCAGGCCAGCGTCCTCGAGCTGCGGCAGCGCCCGTGCGGTCTCCTCGATCGGCAACCGCTCGGGGATCATGACCAGGTGGAACCTGGCATCCTCGAGCAGCCGTTTGCGGAAGATGCGCAGCCGCTCGCGTTGGGCGTGCAGATGATCGAGCACCGGGTCCTGCGCTCGTGCCTCGCGCCCCGCGAGGTTCTCGAGCATCCGGTCCATGCCGCGGACGCCCTCGCGTTGTCGGACGAGCCCTTCGACCCATCGGGTGACGAGCTCTGGCAGGGCGAGCAACCGCAGGGTGTGCCCGGTCGGTGCGGTGTCGACGATCATCCGGTCGTAGCGGCCCGGCACCTCGGCGACGAGGTCGGCGAGCCGGTCGACCAGGGCTGACTCCAGCGTCCCGGCGCCCTGTGAGGCCAGATCGAGGTGGCGGTCCACCGTGGCGCGTACCGCCGGATCGACGACGCGGTGGGCATCACGGCGCACCCGCTCGACGTAGGCGTCGGCGACCGCCTGCGCGTCGATCTCCACGGCGTCGAGCCGATCGGCGACCGGGGTCGGCTCATCGCGCAGCTGCACGCCGAGCAGGTCGCCGGTGGAGTGGGCGGGATCGGTCGAGACCAGCAGCGTGCGCAGCCCGGAGGCCGCCCACGCCGTGGCCAGCACGGTGGAGATCGTGGTCTTGCCGACCCCGCCCTTGCCACCGACGAAGCGAAGAGGGCGTGCCGTCGTCCGTCGGCTCAACAGCAGACCCCGGCGTCGGGGAAGCGGTCGATGCCCTGCGAGCGGTGCCAGCGGTGGAAGGTCTCGACCAGCTCGGGTGTCGCCGGCAGCGTGAAGTAGCTGGCTGGGTCATCGATCCCGTAGGCCGAGAGGAACAGCGTGGCGACGAAGGCGTCCTCCTGGCGGCGGGCCTCGCGTTGCAGGGCCGAGCGCCACTTGGCGACGAACAGCTGGTCGTGCCAGTGCGCGACGCGTCCCCACCAGCTGCGGATCATGGCCGGGCGGGCTGCAGCGCCCGCAGCACGAGCCCGGTGGCCTGGTCGGGTGGCGGGATCTCACCGGACGCGACGACGCGGCCGTCCACCACGATCGTGCCCTGGGCGACCCCGGTCCGCAGCTGGTGCAGCACGTCACGCCAGCTGCGGCCGTGTCGTCGGGCATCTCGGATCAGGGTGGGTACCAGGAAGACGAGGTTGCGCGGGTCGACGATCTGGACGTCGACCTCGGCGCGGGACAGCTCGGCGACGAGCGCACGGTAGACCGCACCCATCCGCTCCATCTGGACGCGCGTCGCTGTGAAGTCAGCGGCTGCCGCGAGCTCGGAGTCGCCGCCCTCGAGCCGGCCGCAGCAGCCCGACCCGGTGGTCTGCTGATCCCATTCACGGATCAGCAGGACACGGTGGGCCGGACTGCTGCTGTGGCTCATCGATCTGCCGGGGTGGGTTGCTCGGCGCGGGAGGCCTGCGCGCGGCGCATGCTGAGGAAGGCCTCGACGATCAGCCACACGGCGAGTCCGAGGATGATCGCATCGAGCGGTGCCAGCACCCAGTCACCTTCGGTGATGAAGTCGCTGAGGTTCTGGAGCAGCGCCCAGGTGGTCATCACCAGCAGGAAGACGAGGGGGACCAGCTGGGCGAGGGGGTTGCGGCCGGTCCGGGTCACGTAGACCGCGATCACCGAGAGGGCGAGGCCCGCGGTGAGCTGGTTGGTGGTGCCGAACAGCGTCCACAGCCGACCGAAGGCGTAGCCCTGCTCGCCGCCGCCGGGGGCCAGGGCGAGGGCCAGCGGTACCACGACCGCGATCGCGGTCACGGTGGTGAGGTTGCGCGTGGCGCGCTGGAAGCCGACGCCGGCCCCGCCACGCGACTCGCCGCTGGAGCGGGTGCCGATGAGCTCGCCGATCTCCTGGATGATGTAGCGCTGCAGCCGTACGCCGGTGTCCATGGTCGTCGCAGCGAAGGAGATGACCACCACGGCGGCGAAGATCGTGCCGTACTCGGTGGGGACGCCGAGGTGGCCGGCGAACCCTGCGATGCCCTGCACGAAGTTGCCGACCGCGCCGTCCCCTGCGGTGCCGAAGTCCGGGTAGAGCTCGCCCCAGTCCAGCCCCACCGCGGCGATCCCGGCGGTGGTGGCCAGGATCGCAGCGAGCGCCAGGGAGCCTTCGCCGAGGGCGCCGGCGTAGCCCACGTGCCGAGCGTCGGACTCCTTGTCTAGCTGCTTGGAGGTGGTCCCCGATGCCACCAGGCTGTGGAAGCCGGAGATCGCGCCGCAGGCGATCGTGACGAACAGGAACGGGAAGAACGACGGCGTGCCGTCGGGCAGGTCGGTGTTGATCGCGGGCGCAACGATCCGGTCGAAGCCGATCAGCAGGCCGAGGAAGACCACGCCCAACGCGATGAACAGCTGGTGGGAGTTGATGTAGTCACGCGGCTGGAGCAGGACCCAGACCGGGATGCGCGAGGCGATGAACGCATAGAGGAAGAGCAGGATGATCCACAGGGTCCGTGCTCCGATGCCCAGTGCCTCGGCCGGTGCATCCAGCTCGATCGGCACGGCCTGCCCCACGATGATCAGCAGGTAGAGGATCGCCACGCCGATCAGCGAGGGGACCAGCGCACTGGTCTTGGTCCGGTAGATGTAGACGCCCAGGAAGATCGCCAGTGGGATCTCCAGCACGATGGGGATGACCGCGCCGGGGTTGGCGACGAACAGGTTGCCGATCACCACCGCGAAGACCGCGTTCACCAGCGTGAGCAGGAAGAAGATGATCAGCAGGAACAGCGTGCGGGAGCGGTTGTTGATCACCGACTGCGTCAACGTCCCGATGTTCTGGGCGCGGTTGCGCACCGAGACCACGATGGAGCCGAAGTCGTGCACCCCGGCGGCGAAGACGGTGCCGAGCACCACCCACAGCAGTGCGGGCAGCCAGCCCCAGAACACCGCGATGGCCGGACCGACGATCGGTGCGGCGCCGGCGACGGAGGTGAAGTGGTGACCGAAGAGGACGTGCTTGTTGGTCGGGACGAAGTCGACCCCGTCCTCGAAGGTGTGCGCTGGTGTGGGGTTGCTGTCGTCGAGGGCGTAGACCCGGTCGGCGAGGTAGAGCGAGTAGTAGCGCCACCCCAGGTAGAAGATGCCGAAGACGACCAGGAGCACGACGAGTGCCGGCACGATGGACCTCCCGCTCCGTGGCGGGGACCCGTTGCCTCCCCCACGCCGGGTCGTCCCGAGACCCGGAGGCTCCCCGCCCTGCTGATGTCCGGACAAGCGTAACCTGCACCCTCGTGGGGGCGGCGTCAAGGGGCCGAAGGTCCCTGCGGTCCGTCGTGGCCCGACCGATGGTGAGCGAGGAGGCTGGAGTGCACGATCTACCGAGGGAGCGCGCTCGTGCGTTCGCGCGCGCACAGCTCGCCGAGCTCGTCTGGCTCGATCGCGATGGGCGTCCCGATGCTGCGGTGGTGGTGCCCTTCCAGGTGGAGGGCGGACCGCTCGTAGCGCTCACCTACGATCGCTCCGCGCTCGCCCGGGAGCTCGCTGCCTCACCGAGGATCGCCCTGGTCACCGCGACCGCGCTCTTCCTCCGCGGGGCCGCTCCGGCCGGTGTGGTGGGTCGGCCGGTCCTCGAGGAGGATCCGTCCGGCAGGTGGTTCCGCGAGCAGCTGCTCGAGCAGGAGCTCGCCAAGTACCCACCCGCGCGCAGGCTCGCCGACAGCCTGCTGCTGCAGCGTGAGAACTGGTGGTACCTGCCGCGTCTGATCGTCCGGTTCGATGATGCGCAGGTGCTCGAGCACCTCACGGGGGCCGGCGCTGTCGCGGCGGTCGCTGGACCTGGCGGCCTGGCGGTCGCCGATACCGAGGTCGACGATCGAGGCGACGACGCCCGGCTGGGTA